>NZ_JBEOPP010000047.1:0-36865 GCF_040310185.1 Shewanella sp. T24-MNA-CIBAN-0130
TCTAATCATAATAAATACCTTTAAGATTTTGCTTATTTTAAGCTATAAATCTCTACAGTTTCATTAGACCATTACAAGGCGACTATTGCCGTCGACAGCTTACAAACACAGTCGTAATGGTTGCCCTACCTCAACTTAACCTCAACTCGGGTTAAGCATGGGGTAAATAGGTAAAAATTAGCATAGTTCATCTATTTCATATCAAACTTGCCATTTGTTTAGCTAACAAGCCGTTTTCACGTGTTAACCGCGGGGTCAATAGTTAACCTATTGCAAGTCAATGCAACTCAGATAGCATAACAAATGGCTGTCTGATAATCGTTTCTTGTCTTAAGCAGAGTTTACTTAGTAACATCGATACGAATATTATCGCTTAAGGTTTCAAGTTGAGATACTAACAGCGCTTTGGTCACGTTCTCCGGTAACCTTAACGTCATCTTAGCGCTATATACCGTTTTACCTAAACTGCTTACTTGCACACGATAACATTCTTGGTGATCAACACTCACATCAAGGTCTGATAAAATTTCATTAATATCATGGGTTAAACCCGAACGATCATTGCAATCTAAAGTGAGTTTACACTCTGTAGATAAATGTATAGATTGATGTTCAAACTCAGCATAGACAAAAGTCAATTGCGAAAACTGCTGCTCTAATGCTTGTTTTAAGGAAGCTTCCTTATCGACATCTATCATAACCCGCATCATTGCAACAAATTGCCCGTCGAGTTTGATGACTTTACTGGTTTCCCAACTTGCGCCTATTTCACGGCTGACTTGAGCAAGTGATTGCAGAAGATTGGGCTGTAAAGTGCCTAATACCGTAGTGATAAACTTATGTTGCATATAACCTCCGATGATAAATAAACCAAAATGATTTTGACCTATTTAATGTGGTTTTAGTTAAGAGCTAACCACAGATTAACTATCATTAGAAAGCTAATCTATGACCTAGGAAACAAATTAGATAATTTGAATTCGCCCAACAATACCTTAAAGAGCCCTCAATATACTCGGTCATTGTCCGACTCATGCCAATGACAATTGCGGACAGCAAATTAACATTATCACCAATTTTGGGGGTAGTTGAACTCAGCGACCAAGACATACCGATAGAGTAAGCAATCGATCTTGCGGATACCGGATTGCTTCAGTCCAAAATTAGCGCCCGAAATAAGGTGATATTGAGTGAATCATAAGCCGATAGACACCGAAAATGGCGCTGGCATCAATTAACATTAACTGACATTAACTGACAACAACCTCTGTCACGACACACTTTTTAGCATTAAAAGAAACTTTATTAACGTTTTGTAGCCTTAATCAAGTTTAGCTCATTAACCCAAGCATGATCACAAATATCTGCGGCTTTAACCCATTATTGCTGCGGCGAATTGGCGATTATTTAGGCGATACATTATGGGGGTCACGCTTACCACTCAAACGGTGAATACCATCACCCTCATTGTAAGATGTCTGTCTATCTAATTGAATTCAAATAACTTCCTACAATATTAATTTTCATTCAAATATGCCAATTACTCACAACGAGTTTAAGTAATTGTTTTTAATGATAATTTATTATTACATTTTACAATACTGCTACCTCTTCAGGCATATTGCGACCCCGGCCCCCTTTCTCTAGAATGCGCGCCTTACGCTATAAAGATACAGATTAACGCTCACTGAATCGACAGGATTCAGTGACCTTTACACTAGGGGAACTTAATGTCTACAAAACTGGCCAACCCAGCGCCACTGGGATTAATGGGCTTTGGCATGACCACCATTTTGCTGAATATTCACAATGCGGGTTACTTTCCAATTGATTCGATGATCCTTGCGATGGGGATTTTTTACGGTGGCATTGGCCAAGTGATTGTGGGCATCATGTGCTTTATGCGCGGCGATACCTTTGGCACAACAGCATTTACTTCCTACGGTTTGTTTTGGTTGACTTTAGTTGGGCTAATATTAATGCCAAACATGGGTGTTGCCGCCAGTCCCGCTCATTTTATGGGCTGGTATTTAACCTTATGGGGCATATTTACCGCCTTTATGTTTGTCGGGTCTTTACGATATCCACGAGCAAAACAAGTGATATTTGGTTCATTGACGGTGTTGTTTTTCTTACTGGCTGCACACGACTTTACCGATAATGCCCTGCTTGGCACTATCGCAGGATTTGAAGGTATTTTCTGCGGAGCAAGTGCCATTTATTTTGCTATGGCGCAGTTACTGAATGCCGAATACGGCCGTACTATTTTGCCCGTGGGTGAAGTCACTCAGACCAAACAAGTCACGCTCAACTCAATAAAAATATAACGGGTAGTCACTAGGGCCGGTAGATCTTTGAAGGTGAATGCTGCTGCATTTTGTGGCAGTTTTATCCAAGGCAGAGCTTATGACATGTCGTTGTTATACATTAATAAGCGATAACGCAGTACAAAGAAGCCACAAACGCAGCCCGAAGGGTTCGGCTAAACGGTCGTCCTTATTTGTAAGCGAAGAGTTTGTGCTAGGTATTAGCGTACAATGCTAGGCGCCGCATTTTTATTCAAAGCGCTAAACCGTTTAGCCCTTTGAACACGAAAGGTCAACAAGCCCTAGACACTAGAAGGTCGATGCATTTGCATCGACCTTTTTATTGGGTTTGATTAATGCACTAAGCGACAACCACACACGGTATTGCTAGGTTGAAACAGGACCACCGCATAATCTTTTGCTTCGTCTCGCTCAATAACTTGAAGCGATAACGAATGCAGCCCTTTTTTATTTAAATTTAAACTACTGACATAAGACAAGTACGCTAAATGCTGTGGCACTTTTGAGTTGTGACTCGCCAGGAATTCTTTTTTGGTGGTCACTGAAATATCGTAGATTTGATTTTCGGTATCAATTCTATCCACAGTTCCTTTCATTGATAATGTACCCGCCAAATTACCCTCGTAGTCAAAATAACGATAATTAATCTGAGCTTGGCCTTCATTGGAGACTAAATCGACTAATAAATAATGACGTTGGTCTTGTGCCGCGCTCTTACGATGAAATAATTCTGAACTGCAACTGAGCATAAAACTTGGCACACGTGTAGTAAGTCTATAAATAATTCCCATACTGGCCAGCAATAACACTAAGATCATAATATTAATAGCCCACAATCTACTTCTAGTCATACTATTATTACTCCAAATGCTGACTTGTTTGGGCTAGCTGTGCGTTAATCGTGTCACAAATATTCACCTGCTTGAGCCAATCACGATTAACAAACTGTTTAGGCTGCCTTAAATCACTGATTTTTAAATTACGAATAAGAGACTGCCCTAAGAGATCTCCCCGCAAGGTAATGTTCAATACTTGCTTGTCGTGAGACAATGATAAATAAACTCTTTCCCAACTGCTCACGTCACAATCGGCAAAGCTTTGCTGTATTTGTTGCCCAAGTTCAATCAACTGCTCATTGTTGGTTCTTGATGGGGCATAGAGCATCACATCAACGGTACTTCCAGATAAGAGTTTAACGGTATTGACACTCAAAGGCGGGGTTGGTGTAACAATAGGCTGCATCAGTTTCACTGCAGCAATGCTACAAACGATTAGTATTATTGCCGTTACGATTAGTAATCCAGAATGACGGCGAATAATCGACGGTAATACACTTGCTGTTTGCTTACGAGGACGATGATGCCGCAGTAAGTAGCCCTGACCTTTAACCGTTTCAATAAGAGATTCCTGCTGTGGCCCAAAAAAAGACCGCAATGTAAATATGGCTCGCGCCACCGAAGCACTGCTTAAATGCGATTTATCACCATAGCCAGATTCTAATAAGGGTTTAGCAACAACTTTGCCTTGATACTCGACCAATAATGTCAGCACATGTAGCTCTGCTCGGGGAAGGTGCCACACCACGCCACTTTCCTGATTGATCAGATCACCTTTGTCGATATCAAACCTGCAATGGCCCAATTGCATATCAACTGCCTCAATACTGTTAACAATTGATAAAGTGTATGCAGAAAATCTTATGAAATCTGTGATCCCGATATCTTCACACTATTATTCCTTAAATTTTGTAAGGTGTAATGACTAACAATGATGTAATTGAGACGTTAATCACATAATTTCATGATGTTAATTTCAATAAATACACAGATAAATATGCATAAATCTTATAAATAATAAGACTACTGTCACAAAAAAAGCGCTTTTGGTATTTATTTTTGACCGTCATAGTCAGTGTTTATTAGCTAAATTTAATGGTTTTTTAAAAACAGTTTTATCGGGCATAAATCACACCATTAATAACCCTATTGATTATTGTTAGGTCATCGCGTTGCTGCCGACATTCAGGCCAGCAACGAATGTCAAAACAAGCCTAAGCCATAACAAATATTAGCGCTTGAATATAACAACAATGATATAGAGGGTAACCACAATGAGCATAAATAGACGCCAAGCATTAACAAAAATTATTGGATTAAGCACCGCAGCTGCTGGGGCAACACTATTAGGTACATCGGCATTTGCCGCCACCGATGAAGCCGGTAACTACCGCTTAGAGTTAGGTGAAAAACTCAAATATGTACCTTTAGATGCAATGGCAACCGCTAAGTTAGCCTATGAAACTGGCGGCGGCTGTATGCACCAAGTTTTCCATGCCATTATCACTATGCTTGCAGCATCTACCAGTGCTGATGCCAGCAAATTTGCCACCATACCAACAGCATTAGCCGGTTATGGTTGGGCAGGGGTTGTGGGTCAAGGAACACTTTGTGGAAACTTGAATGCATCGGGTATGTTAATCAATTTCCTAGATGACATTAATGGCCAAAACAGTGCCATTATTGGTGCTTCATTCCGCTACTATGAAACGACAGATTTGCCTTTATCCTCTGCTGAGTTTATTGCTGGGATTGGTTCTACGGAAGAGAAATCATTAGAAGTCGGTGCAACCTCAATCGCTAATAGCCCACTATGCCATTCATCTATTAGTAATTGGTCTGCAGCATCAGGTAAAGTGTTTGCACTCAAAGGTGAGCGCTGCAAACGCCTTTCTGCCAGCATGGCTTATCATATTGTTGATCTGCTAAACCGCGCTTATGGCGGCGAAGATATTTCAGTATTACCAGAAGCTAAACCGTCTGTAGAAGCGCAAGCGTGTCAGTCTTGTCATGGCGTGACCGAAACCATGGGTTCTGCCGCCAGCGTGAAAAGTGATATGGAATGCACCACTTGTCATACCGGCCATTACAATTAAGGAGCGCATGATGAAAGTTAAATATCTCAGCGCCATATTAGCCAGTTCATTGCTAATGTTTGGCTGTAATAGTGATAACGATGACGACGTGGCTGTTATTGATCCACCAGTAGTTGTTGTACCTCCAGTTGTTGTACCGCCAGTTGTTGTGCCGCCAGTAATTGATGGCGTTAGTATCGATGATGCCAGCAGCGTAGTGGTTAAACTCGACACATTTGATGCCACCACTGGCGCACTATCATTCACCGTTGCCAATAGTGACGGCGAAGCACTCACTAACGTAGCCGATTACGATATTGTGTATTTTGGCTTTCCCGACCCAGCCTCAGCGTCAACCAAACCCAAGGCTTGGAAACGTTGGCATGTCACCCAAAGCTATCAATGCGACAGTTCAACTAGCGATGAGTGCACTGGAACATTGGAAGCCACCGACACAACCGGTACATATACGTTTAATGTCCATGACCTCGACTTACAAAGCAAAGCATCGGATAATGCGACGCTGCTTTACCAGGTCGCCATTAAAATCAATGGCACACTGGCAAGTAATGATATTGAGTTAATTAGCGCCACTAATTAATCGTCATTGAGCCTACCCCCCTAGCTAATGGCGCGAAAAGATCACTCGCGCTCATTTGCTTCAGGCTATTTTGCCGCAGTACTTCACTGCGGCAATTTTTTCATTATTGGGTAGGTTAAACATCGATGCACTAATGTGAACATCACTGTGAGAATTAGCGTAAAAATCAACGTTGAATTCTAAAATATAAAAAAGGGCTTCAGCAGCACTGAAACCCTTTCTTTATTAATCACTAACCAAGTTTTTTAACGCAGCTGCTGCATTAAGTAAGCGTAAACCATTGAGCTTAACTCGGCAGCTTGAGTGTTATCTGCCGCGCCAGCATGGCCGCCTTCGATGTTCTCAAAATACAACACATCAATGCCCATATCTGCCATTTTAGCCACCATTTTACGCGCGTGTGCAGGATGAACCCGATCATCACGTGTTGAGGTAGTAAAAAACACTTTAGGGTATGTAACCCCTGGTGTTAAATTATGATACGGCGAGTAGGTTTTAATATACGCCCACTCTTGTGCAATATCAGGATTACCGTATTCACCCATCCAGCTGGCACCTGCTAATAACTTTTTGTAGCGTTTCATATCCAATAACGGCACTTGACACACTACGGCGTTATATAGCTCAGGGCGACGAGTAAATGCAGCGCCCACTAGCAAGCCACCATTACTGCCACCTTGAATGCCAAGATGTTTGCTTGAGGTGATTTTACGGGCAATTAAGTCTTCTGCAATGGCTTCAAAATCTTCATACGCTTTATGACGATTTTGTTTTAACGCCGCTTGATGCCAAGCGGGGCCGTATTCGCCACCACCACGAATATTGGCAAGCACGTATACACCGCCCTGCTCTAACCAGTTTTTGCCAATAGTGGCCGAATAGGCCGGCAAGCGAGACACTTCAAAACCGCCATAACCGTAAAGTAACGTAGGGTTGCTGTTATCGAGTTTGATGTCTTTAGCCATCACCACAAAATAAGGCACTTTAGTGCCGTCTTTTGATTCGACAAAATACTGCTGGGTGACAAACTTATCGGCGCCAAATTGCTGTGGCATCGCTTTAATTTTATCTGTTTTTAAGCTTGCGCCATTTAAGCGATATAAACTGGCAGGCTCTAAAAAACTGGTGTAGTTAACAAAAAAGTCATCACTATCACGTTCAACATCAAACACACTTAAGGTGCCATTGGCTTCAAAGGGTACCGGCTTGCTTTGCCAATCACCTTTATCATTTTGCATGTAGCGTACAAGTTGGCTTTTTACATCATCTAACCAAGTGACAAAAATAGCATTCTGGCTAAATGACACTTGCGAAATAGAGGCGTGCTTCGTTGGCGATACCAATTCACTAAACGCTGGTTTTTGCGCAATCAGCTTATCGACTGGGGTGTAGACGATGGCACCTTGTTTAAAAGTACCTTTTTTAGTGACTAAATCACTTTTTAACTCAATATACAGCTGCCCCTTAAAGTAGCCTTTTAAATCTGCATCCTCAGGAATAGGCAGCGAGACCAGCTTTTTATTTTGATAAACATAATGTTTCGCAGTGTAAAAAGTTAAGCTTTCGGTGACAATATTCAGTGGTGTTTTATCATCAAACATCACATAACCCGACACCGCAACGGATGTTTTATCGCCTCTAAACACTAATTTAGCGGCAGACAATGGCGTACCGCGTTGCCACAATTTAACCACACTTGGGTAGCCTGAATCGGTCATGCTTTGCCCATCACCAAAATCAGTACCAACAAACACGCTATCTTTATCAATCCAGCTTAGCATTGACTTCGCCTCAGCCAACACAAACGGCTGCTGAGTACTGTCGACAAAAGATTTAGTGGTTAAATTAAATTCGCGTACTTCAGCAGCATCTGCACCCCCGCGAGACAAGGACACCAAGCAGCGCTCGTTTTGTGGATATTGGCATTCAATGCCCTTAAATACCCAATTAACCCCCTCGGCTTTACCGAGGGCATCAATATCAAGCACTGTTTCCCAGTTAGGTTGCGCTTTGGCGAATTCAGCTAACGTGGTACGGCGATAAATGCCACGCTGGTGGGTTTCATCTTTCCAAAAATTATACAAATAATCGCCAATGCGGCTGGCATAAGGGATACGCGCTTTATCGTTTAAGATCTCTAGGCTGTTTGCCACCAGATTATCAAAACTTGGGTAAGCCTTAATGTGGGCCGCAGACAGGGCATTTTGCTGCTTAACCCATTCCATTGGCTTTGCGCCTTCAACATCTTCTAGCCAAATATATTTGTCTTCTTCTGCATGAACAGGTGTTGCCATAGTCATCGCACTCGCTATACATAATGGTATGATTCGCTTAAGCATTAAAATTTCCTTTTCATTATCTGCTCGCGGTATTTTATAAACTTGCCAATACTGTAATCCATTTAAACAGTGTTTAATCACTAAACTTGCGCAAACGATAGCAAGTTATGCCTAGCGGATTGACTGGTTAGCGTAATGAATATCACTGACAACGGCACGAAAATGGCCAGTCCCAATGAGATAATATGCCATAGCTAACTGAGCTTGTAAGCGCATTCAGCCTAAGAAAAGCATGAACGATGCAAATCTCAACACGGTTATCTTACGCTAAAGTGCACCATAGTAAGCGCGTCATTGGACTGCCTAAATACCCATGTCAAACACACTCTTGAATGCATTTTTTGTGAGTAAAGCTAGGCGGCAACGCTGGACTAAACCTCAATATGGTTTTTACCTGCCAGTGATCATTATTGCAACACTATTATTGATGTTTACCTATGATACTTTGGCAGTTTTCAGTCAATTTACGCAATTCTATTTAGCGCATTTTGATTCACCGTTTATTCAGTTTTCAAGCTTATTATTAGTGCTGGCAATCGTTATTGTTGGCGCAATCCTCTTTACTCTCGTGCTGTGTTTACAATTGATTTTTTTGGCGAGAGATTGACCTGGTCACCCGGCAACATAATGGTGTAAACATCACTCAATGCTCACCATCTTTGACCTTATGGGATTGAATATATTATTCGGGTAAGGATCTACTGCCAATTTAGCTGACAAAGCAGGTATAATAATACGCTAACCACAGCGACACTAAGACCGACATCATGGCCAAAACCGCAGCAGCATTACATATATTAGTTAAACACCAAACTCAAGCTGAAGACATCATCAAGCAGCTTAATAATGGCGCCAAGTTTGACGTATTAGCCAAAAAGCATTCTAGCTGCCCTTCAGCTAAAAGTGGTGGTAACTTAGGTGAGTTCAAAAAAGGTCAGATGGTGCCACCATTTGACAAAGTCTGTTTCAATGGCGAGCTAATCACCCCACACCTAGTCAAAACCAAATTTGGTTGGCATGTGGTAAAAGTGCTTTACAGGACATAGATGATCTATAGATCATCCAGAGCGATTGTAAGCTGACTTTCGAGTGTGTTAAAACCTTTA
Source organism: Shewanella sp. T24-MNA-CIBAN-0130 (assembly GCF_040310185.1). NCBI lineage: Bacteria > Pseudomonadati > Pseudomonadota > Gammaproteobacteria > Alteromonadales > Shewanellaceae > Shewanella > Shewanella sp. T24-MNA-CIBAN-0130. The sequence continues at coordinate 9,285 of NZ_JBEOPP010000047.1, forward strand.
TCATGGTGAAGTGTTCAATAAGTACATTGCAATAAGCAGGTTATTAAAGTGCTTTGTCGCACTTGGTATTAGCCGCACTCAGAATGAATAGCATGAGAATAGTCCGTTGGTATACAGACAGTGGGCTTGATGTAAACACCCACGACTCAATTCGATTATTTTCGCAGTTTGATCGACAGTTCACCGTCACGAATTTGAATATCATCCACACCATCGGCAAACGCATTCCAAAAGCCGCGATCGCCAAACTCACCCACCAAATTGACGTTTTTCATATTCCCAAGCCAGGCATTCGGGATAGGTACGCCCATTAAGCTCACGCCAACCAGAGCGACCACTGGGCGACGATTAGCGTCTAAATGAATATCTAGCCCTGTATTCACTCGTAAAATCTCCCCTGCCATAATCGGGAAATCTTCTGGAATGGGGATCAGCATTTTGGCGCTGGCTAAATTATTGGAAAAATCAATCGCAACCCGCTGCGCAAAATCAGGATTGCGGCCAATCATTGAATTAACTTCTTTTTCACTAAAGGTCACCTGACGGTCGGCGTCAAATTCTCGATAGGCCTGTGGGGTTAACTCTGCGCTGTTATTATTGCCACGATTGCTTCGCTCGTTGGGATCTGACGATTGACTCACTTGAGTGCTAGGCTCAGCTTGCCAGCCCAATTGTGCCAGTTTATGGTCTAGCTGTTGAGTTTCTTTGACCGTTAAGGTAACGGGGGTTAACGGCGACGGAAAGATATAAGTGCGGATAATAAAAAATGTTAATCCCACAGTCACCAACATGGTCGCTAAAATAATCAGCAGTAGTTTAACCCCAGACGCGCCATCTTGCCGACGGCATAGCGCCGAGATATTGATTAATGAAGCTCGCATTGACTCGCCTTTTTTTATTCTATGTTGGCCCATCATGGTAATGCTCTCTTTAGTTAAACAGCAACTATAAACTGAACATTGCAACGGATGCCCTCGTATAACAGTATCATTACACCGCAGATAGCATGGTTGTTAAATCTTATCTTTGTTCAATAAACCGAGTTACAAATCAAGTCAATTGTAATAAAGTTGTAAATAATAAAAGACTCAAATTAACCATGACATCTGAGTATATTAAAGGATTATGATGAAGTTACTCCCTAGACACATATTAGCCCCATTGATTATCAGCGCCAGCTTGCTGCTATTAACCGCTTGTGGCGGTTCATCTGGCGGCGATGACAGCACCAATACAGGGTCTACCTCACCTCAGTGGGTTGCAGGCCAATTTGCTGACGATTCGACCTTAGCAAATCAGTGCAGCGCGCCATTAACCCAAAAGCTGTGGCTCCGCTCATGGAGTAATGACACCTACCTGTGGTACAACGAAATTATTGATCGCGATCCGGCGCCCTATAACGTAGCAGAATATTTTGAACTGCTTAAAACAGAAGAATTGTCTGACACTGGTAACCTCAAAGATAACTTTCACTTTTCCATGTCGACAGCAGAATGGGAATTACTCAATGGATCCGGCGCCTCGGTTGGTTATGGCATGACGCTAAATTTGCGTAACGCTTCAGCAGGTATTTCACGACAAGTCACTGTGGCTTACAACGAACCCAACTCGCCAGCGAGTGATGCAGACATTAGCCGTGGCGCTATTATTGTCACTGTTGACGGCGTAAGCGTCGCAGATGCCAATGACAGCGGCAGTATCGACACCATAAATGCAGGTTTATTCCCCAGCACCAGTGGCAAGCAAACCGTGTTTACGCTTCGTGATTTAGATGCACAAACAGACCGCACCGTGACACTCTCTGCTAGCACTGTGGTATCAACACCAGTACAAAACACCAAAATCATTCAAACGGCTAGTGGCAAAGTGGGTTATTTACAATTTAACGCCCACATCGCAACCGCTGAAAAAGGTTTATACGATGCCATGACTTTGCTCAGCAACGCGCAAGTTGACGATTTAGTCGTGGATATTCGCTATAACGGCGGCGGATTGTTAGCCCTCGCCAGCCAAATGGGCTACATGATTGCCGGCGATAATGCTACAGCCAACCGAGTATTTGAACGCACCAGCTTTAATGACAAATACCCTACCGTTAATCCCGTTACCCGCGAAGCCTTAACGCCGATGCCGTTTATTCCTGAATCAATTGGATTTAATACTTCATTGCTTAGCAGCGGAGTCCCACTGCCTTCGTTAAATCTTAAGCGGGTATTTGTACTAACAACGCCAGGTACCTGTTCTGCCAGTGAAGCCTTAATGAATGCCCTTCGCGGTATTGATGTTGAGGTAATTCAACTCGGCGAGACCACCTGTGGAAAACCATACGGCTTTTACCCCACCAATAACTGCGACACAACATATTTTACCATCCAGTTTAAAGGGGTAAATGATAAAGGCTTTGGCGAGTATTCTGACGGTTTTATGCCATCAACCAATCCAACCGTAGACAGCGAAGTACCAGGTTGCGAGCTAGCCGACGACCTTGGGCACGCATTAGGTGATACCAACGAAAGATTATTGAGTGCAGCCTTATTTTATCGCGACAACAACCGCTGCCCATCGACAGCAACTGCAGTCGCACGCGCACCAGCACAAGATCCCTTTGTCGACCCAGGCTTTATGCTGCAAGACACACGTAATCAAAATGTGCTTAAAAATAACCGTATTCTCACGCCATTGGCTTTGGAGCAATAATGCTAAAGCAATTAATTGGCATACTGGCGATATTGGCGGTGGGCGGCTGTGGTGCAACGGCAAACGAGTCGCCAGCCCAAATGCAACGTGCAACACTGACCAACCCAAGCAGCCAAATCCATGCTGAGTTACAACAAGCATTGGCAACTTTGTTAGGGGCAAGTAATGTATTAATCGCAGACGATGCCTTCACACAGTTGAGCCAAGAAGTGATTGAACGTGCGCAGCACAAGGATGCTAATGGTTTGCTCATAATGGGGCGCAGTACTGAGATGCCAGTCACTGTGCAACTGCTTAAACAAGGCGATAATTGCCTATTGCGTCATGTGCAAAGCGGCAATACCACCTCGTTGTCGCAAGCACGTTGCGCCGCTGAAAAATAACGGATAAATGGCCCGAGCGCATATCACTTGCGGTCGGGCCATTTATACAGATCAAGCTTAACGGCTTGGTACCCAGCGCCATGAAAACTTACTACCGCAGTTATGTGGTAGAATTAGCCTATGTTTAACATCAACGATCACACAAGGTATCGTAATGAACCCTATTCTTGCCATCTTCAAAGAACACAATATCAGTGACGCGCAAATTAATGAGCTGTTCCAGACGTTGACTGAAAACCCATTTGCCGCAATGGCGACTATTGGCCAGTTAGGGATCCCTGCGGATAAGCTACAACAATTGATGGGCATGGTTATGCAAAACCCAACCTTAATCAAAGAAGCAGTCGATGAACTGGGTTTAGACTTTTCAAAAGTTGAAGCAGCAAAAGCGCAGCTACAGCCATAAGCGCAAAGCCTTTTCAACCTGCAATAACAAAAACGGCTAGGGTCTTAAAGACACTGGCCGTTTTTTATAGCATATCTTAACTCGGGATAATAAACGTTTATTAAACAGCACTTTGACCTGATAACTGCGTGTTATTGACTTACAATAGACCCACTATTGGCGTCCCTCAAAAGCAGTTAACCAATTTTTGAGTAGTTGGTTCAATTCGGGCACTTCAGCATCAGACAGGCTTTGGACCAGTTTGTGCTGAATTTTCACGTGCTGTTCAATCACTTCATCTATGGTGACAAGACCTTTTTCAGTCAAGCCAACCGAGACACTGCGCCTGTCTTCAGTGCTGTGTACACGTGCAATTAAGTCTTTATATTCAAGCTTATCTAAACGATTTGTCATCGCGCCAGAGGTTAACATCATTGACGATAATAACCCTGAAGGGGTTAAGATATAAGGCTTACCTGCACGCCTTAATGTCGCCAGCACATCAAACTCACCCATGGTCAAGCCAAACTGTTTATGGCAAGCGGATATTTCGGCTTCAATGTGTTTTTGCAAACGCAAAAAGCGCCCAAGTAACGCCATTGGTAGCGTATCTAAATGCGGCTTTTGTTCGCCCCATTGTGCTACCACTCTATCAATATCCTCCATACCTCACCCTTATCATTTGCCACTCAAAACACAAGTTAAAAACTTAATGTAAAGATACTTCATAAAAAGGTACTTTACAAAAATAACTTAACGGTTCAGAATTGATACTTATCTTTACGTGAAGATATTTAATACAAAGGTAGTTAATGAATATTTTACTTGCCATGATCCCAGCATTTTTTTGGGGTACCACTTATGCGATGACCCAGTTCACCTTGCCCGACTGGCCACCATTATTACTCGGTGCCCTACGTGCGTTGCCTGCTGGACTGATATTATTGGCAATAAAACCTAGCCGACCTCTAAAGGCAGACTGGCCCATTTTGATTAAACTCGGCGCAATCAACATTGCCGTGTTTTTCAGTTTGATTTTTATTATGGCACTCACACTGCCGTCGGCCATTTCTGGTATTGGTATGATTTCAGTGCCAGTTTTCGCGATGTTATTTCATTGGGTTAGCAGTAAAAAACGCCCGAATCTGCTGCAAGCCTTTTCTGGCGCTATGTTAATGGGCTTAGCTTGGATGCTGTTTGATCCAAATTCGATCAGCTTAAATCCGATCGGATTAGTGGCGATGCTGGCGGCTATCAGCTGTATTATTATCGGCAGCACGGTAACTAAATCGTTAGGTTCGCGGATTCATTGGTGGACAATATTAACCTGGCAACTCGTTATCGGCGGTGCATTCTTATTGGTTGCAGCAGGTATTCAGGCACTGTTTTCACCTGAGCAATACCTCTATGTGGTAAACCAATTTAGTCTAACTAATGGTTTAGGCATCAGCTGGATAATCTTACTCAACACCGTACTCGGTTACAGTATGTATGTGTGGTTATTACAACGCATGTCGGTTGTCGACTTCACTTTCGGCGGCATTGCCAACCCCATAGCAGGCATCGTCTGTGGCCTGGTATTAATGGGTGAGTCGTACACACCACAGCAATATCTACTGATGAGTGGGATGATTTTAGCCTCTATCGCGCCAACATTAATTCAGTTGTTACGCCAAAGAATAACCAGCACTTAGGCTAGCGATTAAAATTAGTCGCTTAGCGAGTAACTAGATTTGTAACTAAGATAGTCGCTCTAGCCTTTAAGCTAGTCGCTTAGTGACTAATAGACTAAAAATTAAGCGAGTGACTAGACTAGTTACTTAGCTGGCAATTACAGCAACGCTCTTAACTGATTAAGCGCATCAACTGAGAAGCCTTGGTCATAAAAGTAAATCACTTTACCTTGTGCATTTAATAGCACCACTCGAGTATTGTTTGGTTTTTCATTACCGGTAAAGGCTTGTACTTTTTCACCATCTTTATAGACAGTAACTACGCCTTTCCAAAGCGGTTTAGGTATTCCTGAACGCATGCCATTATCAATAAATGTACTGAACATTCTAGGAAACAGTCCCTGTATTGTCGGAACCTCAAATACCGAAATTTGAGTTTGGGTCATGTCTAAACCAATCAACCAGCGATCAATGTCAAACTGAGAATCTTGCTTGTAACCGATCAATAATAACGCCACTTCACCTTTTAAATCGTCAGGCAAGGTCATCAACTCTTTTTCAAGGTTTTGCCCTGATACAGACGGGAAAGCTTGCCCGGTAATCGCTTGATTTGGATAACTAGTGCTGCAAGCACTCAGTAGCAATAAACTTGCAATAATCATTACATAACGCATGGTTAAGTCCTTTTTTGATAAATACTAAGACCTTTTATACGCAGCTAAGCGGCAAAAGGATTTTTTTAAAATAATGTAGTGTTTCATTTACTTCAGCTCAAATATAGCGACCTAAACCCTTTTAAGACCAGGATATAGTTAACACAATAATCAGCTGACTAAATTTGATTCATCGGGGTAAAGTCTACTTCAAATTTTATCAGCTTACTGATTATGTTAATCAAACATCTAGCTTACATACTGCAAAATTAGCTATTATGTCGTTAACTTTACAAGATGCTTTATGATAATTAAATTAACAAGTTAGATTAGTACTTTACATTAACAAATAACCATTAGGGAATAGTATCGCCATGGAAAGAGGCATGTTAGTTCGTTGGAACACTGAAAAAGGCTTTGGTTTTATCAAGCCAGAAATCGGTGATAATCAAAATGTATTTATTCACATTTCAACCTTAAAGCACATGGCCAGAAAACCCATTGTTGGCGATGAGATACTATTTCACCGCGAGAACCAACCCGATGGCAAAGTCAAAGCCGTAAAAGCTACTATTGAAGGTGTTGCAGTTGTGTCCAACACCATTCGTCCAGCTTCTCACACCAGTCAACATCATCGAAACAGTCAATCTCATCATGACGAAAACTACCGTTCAAGCCCTGTGTTTGGCCGCATAATCATGCTTATTATCCTCCTTGGCGTTGGGGTTTTCGGTTATAAACAATATCAAAAAATGACCGCCACGCCAGTGCTGACCAATCAAGATGTTGAACAGATGCAGTGGATTGAACCGACTCCTAGCTTTCGTTGCGAAGCAGGTAAAACACACTGCAGTCAGATGACATCTTGTGAAGAAGCGACCTTTTATATCCGCAACTGCCCGGGAACACAAATGGACGGAAACAACGATGGAGTTCCATGTGAAAGGCAGTTCTGTAATTAAACATGAGGAGGTGGAGTCATAGAAAGCAGGTTCTGGCTAACAGCCGCTTGCTTTGTGCTCTAGGGGGCTAAATCCTAGGTCCTAGGTATAAGGCTTTAGATTCTAGGCTTGAGGATCTAAAGCCTTTATCTATTTGGCGCCGGTGGCTATCGCTGTTTTTTTACCTGCTTTCGATACTGGCTTGGGGTCATGTTTTTGCAGCGCTTAAAGCTGTGGCTAAAATTAGCCCCATCACTAAAACCAAGGCGTTCAGCAATTTCATCAAGTTGTATCGGCGTTAATAATAACGCTTCGGCGATGCCAAAACGAACATCATCACGCACTTGGCGCCAACTGGTTTGTTCTAGTGTTAGTTGACGATGTAAAGTGCGAGTGGTTCGCGCTAAATGCTGGGCGATGTCTTGCATTGATGCTGTTAAGCCTAAGTGTACTAAGGTGTCTTTTACCAACTTAGCGACAGGCTGCCAGTTTTGCTTTTGTTGCAGTAGTTGGCTGCATTGCGCTTCACATAGTCTGGCGGTGGCTTCATTGGCTTTTATCAATGGCAAATCTAATAGCGGTGCCAATCCAGCAAAACCGTTATAGCTGGCATTAAACTCAATCTCAGCACCCAGTCTTTGCTTTATATCCTCGAGTGACAAGCCTGCGGGCTGGGGCGACGTAAACTGCAATTGTATCGGCCAGTCGTTACTTTCAAATACTTCTCGTTGGAGCATAGCGGCGCCCAACATGTCTCTGACTAACACCAGTTCGCCTAACTCGCCAGGAATGTCGCATGAGAACCTTAGGGATAAATCGTCTTTAAGCTCAGTTAATGTTATCTGTGAAAAAACATAGGTTAAATCTAGATAACGTAAGCCTAATTCAATCGCCTTTCTCGCAGTACTGCTAGCCAATAGGGCATAGCCCATGATGCCATAACTGGTCAGGTGATAACGGCAACCTAACGCCATTCCTACCTTGAATGGGCATGGGGTATTGAGCATGAGGTTATTTAACACCTGTAATTCTTGTTTGTCTTCAACTAGTTGGTCGTGATCTGCTAATTGGGCGCTTACCAGCCCAGCCCCTTGCAGCAACCGATCTTGATCAATACCCAGCTCGATGCCATAAGAAACAATAATTTGCACACTGGTAATGCTGCGAAATGTCATAACTGATGGCCGCCATGTCTTAAAATCACAAATATACGTCCCTTTAGCGTGTAGATCAATTAACAATAGTTTCCTATGCTGGAAAGATAATACAAATCGTTAACACTCTTTGAATGCTTAGAGGCATTATTACTCAAATCAGCAATAACAACAGCGATAGCGAATAACGAATAACGAATAACGAATAACGAATAACGATAGTTATCATTGAGGGTCCCGATGAACCAAGTAAAGCGAAACCCTGCGGTCGTCATCATTGGCGCAGGCATGACGGGCATCTTAATGACCATTAAACTGCGCCAAGCTGGTATCACTGACATTGTAGTTCTAGAGAAAAAAGACTGCGTGGGCGGAACGTGGCGAGAAAACACCTATCCAGGGGCTGCCTGCGATGTACCCGCTCACATGTATACCTATTCATTTGAACCCAATCCCAACTGGAGTCGCTTTTTTGCCCATGGACCAGAGATTAAACAATACTTCGAGAACGTGGCAGATAAGTATAAGGTTAAACGAGACATACGCTTTAACGAAGCGGTTACTGACGCACAATATGCCAATGGCAAATGGACCGTAAAAACCAGCCAACAGCAAACCTATATTGCCGATTTTATAGTGTGCGCCACGGGCATTTTGCATCATCCGCAATTTCCAGACATTCCCGGACTAGCAGATTTTAAAGGTACGACATTTCATACCGCCCAATGGAACCACGACGTCGACATATCCGCTGCAACCCGGGTTGGGGTGATAGGTACAGGGTCAACCGCCGCACAAGCCATACCCGAATTGATTAACACGGGTGCTAAGGTCTCGGTTTTTCAGCGCACACCACAATGGCTAATGCACCTGCCCGATTTTACTTTTTCAAACACCAGCAGAAAGTTAATGGCTCGCTTTCCCATCATCACCAAAATTCATCGCAATACGGGCAAGTTCTTTCTAGAACATTTTTTTACCAAAGCGGTAACGGGTCACTTTATCCAAAAGCATGTGTTAAATTTTTTGTGTAAAGCCAATTTACGATTAAGCATCAAAGACAAAACCTTACGGGAAAAGCTGCGACCTCATTATCAAGTAGGCTGCAAACGGGTCATTATCAACACCACCTTTTATAAAGCCATTCAAAAACCCAATGCTGAGTTAATAACAGCGGCCATTGAGCGCATAACTGAAACAGGCATTATCACTACAGACGGTAAACACCATGATCTAGACGTGTTGGTTTTATCGACGGGGTTTAATGCATTTAATTTTATGCGCCCAATGAATCTAATTGGGCGTAACAATTTACACATTGATAAAGCTTGGCAACATAAGATCAAAGCCTATCGATCAATGCTGCTCAGCGACTACCCTAACTTCTTTTTAATGCTCGGCCCCAATACCCCAATTGGTAACTTTTCGGTTATCGCCATGAGCGAGGTTCAAGCTGATTACGTGATTAAAATGATTGATAAATGGCGTGACCATGAATTTGATGAGTTTGAAGCCAAGCAACAAGCCATTGACGATTTTAATGCCTACGTAAAGGAAGGGTTAAAGGGTACGAGCTGGGTTGGTGGATGCCAAAGTTGGTATTTAGATGCCGATGGCGACCCAATTTTATGGCCTTATACTTGGCAGCGATGGGTGGATGAAATGAAACAGCCGCAGATGGAACACCTTAATACCCGATCATTTTAATTGGCGACTAATGGTAACGACTAGCGGTAACGATTAGCGGTAACGATTAACTGGATTTTATGATGAACAAAAACACCATCTTGATTACCGGAGCGGCTTCCGGCATTGGCTTAGCGGCAGCACGGCACTTTCATAAAATGGGCTACTGGCTCGGTATGGCCGACCTAAATTTAGCGCTATTAAAAGACGTCACCAAACCATGGGATCACGCTCGGGTGCGGCTATTTCAACTTGATGTCAGTGATTTTACCCAAGCACAAAATGTTGTGGCCGAATTTTGTGCTGAACATAATAATAGCTTAGCGGTATTACTCAATAACGCCGGCATATTGGAGATAGGTCCTTTTGAAGACATACCTATCGAACAGCATCAGCGCACGCTAAGTGTCAATGTCATCGGTGTAATGAACCTATGTCATGCTGCATGGCCATATTTAAACAACAATGGCACAAGTACCATTATCAATATGTCGTCAGCCAGCAGCGATTACGGAGTGCCAGAATTGGCCAGCTATTCGGCCAGTAAATTTGCCGTAAAAGCGCTTACCGAGGCGCTAGAACTAGAATGGAAAAAGTACGGCATCAGTGTATGCGATGTTATGCCGCCCTTTGTCGCCACCAATATGCTTAAGTCACAAAAAAACAATGCAAAAGTCATGCAACGATTAGGCGTTAATATCACCGCAGAAGATGTGGTAGCAGTGATAGATAAGCAAGTAAGGCAGCCTAAAACCCACAGAACGGTGAGTGTTTTTTATGGCCTATTACATAGATTAAGTAACGTATCACCAGCGCTTATCAATCGCCTAGCAATGAAGTGGTTAAGTCGATAAAGCTTTTTTAAATGCGTAACAATAACAACAAGGCCTATTAAAATGGACAGTTTCAACAAGCCACCGGCACAAGGCATTCAATCACACAAAAAACAGCTACCCATCGAGCAATTACAAGGCAAACCACTACAAGCCCCCCAACTTGAAGCTAAACAATTAATGGCCGCAAAGATGTTGTCATTAGCACCGTTATACAAGTTGCCAGTAACATTATTCAGATATGTATTTCTCGCGATGGACCGAGTACTTGGGCTGACTAAAATTGAAATGGATAAGGTGGTTAATTTAACTGTCCCAGTGCGCGCTGGCACTCCTCTTATTGGCACTATTCCTTTGAACAAACATAGCGCCAGCGGTACTAGCAATAGCACAATCAACATTCGCAGCTATTATCCCAGCGCCAAAACACCTCAAAAAACACTGGTGTACTTTCATGGTGGCGGCTGCGTCATTGGCAGTATAAACACTCATGATCGCTTTTGCCGCTACCTGGCTAAACATGGCAAGATGAACATTATCTCAGTCGGTTATCGACTGGCCCCAGAACATAAATTTCCAATCCCGATTTGTGATGCCATTGAAGCGTGGAACTATATCAATGGCAATCATCAACAATTTAACATTAACCCAGAACACATCGGTGTGGGCGGCGATAGCGCAGGCGGATATCTGGCATGTATCATCGGCTTAAATTCTCTGCAAACATCGCTGCCAGTAAAGACAAAAGTAAAACCCGCATTTCAGTTTTTAATCTATCCAATGGCAGATCTGCAAGGCTTAACTGAGTCTTATCAAGGTTTCAATAAGCAGTTAATACTCACTCGCGATTTAATGGATTATTTCAGGCTGCATTATTTAAACTCTCTCGACGAAGTCACTCTGCCATTAGTGAGTCCACTGCAAGCAGCAGACATTAGCGAATCGCCAAAAAGCTACATATTAACCCTTGGTTTCGATCCATTAAGAGACGATGGCATAGCATATGCGCAACGCCTAAAAGCAGCAGGCATCAACACACAACACCAGCATTATGACGATTGCATGCATGGCTTTATTTCAATAACAAAGCTCAGCGCGCGCGCCAAACAAGCCACTCATAACATAGCAATGGCATTAAATCGCTTTAATGATTAATGATTGATTGATTGATTGATGGATTGATGGATTGATGGATTGATGAAAAGTTTACTCAAACATCACGTATTTCCAGCTAGCGAGGCAACTTATGCTAAAATGCACCAATCAGCTTTATGAATGTGCAACTCTCATTTGTTTGACTGAGCGTAGTGAAACGCTACCGTGATTAACTAATGAGGATACAACAATGAGTAAGTTAAATGCCGAAGAACGTAAAGCCCGTGATAACGAACGTTTTTCACAACGAGTGGATGAACGCAGGGTAAAGGGCGAAGATGTTGTTGCGTATGCACTTGCCAATGATAAAGCGTTTAAGTTTCTGACCAAAGATGAGAAACATAGCCTTAAGGAAAGACAAGCAGCGCTTGCAGAAGACGTCAGTATTAAAAGACAGCAACAAATCGAGCTTAAAAACCAGCAAGAATTAGACAAGGTTCAAGCAGAATTTACTGATACCGCACAGTAAGCCCCTATCAACAGCCATTGTTAATGATGATGGCTCGCCCACACTCAAATGCTTATTTTTATAAACTAAAATCGATAAAGATAGGCATTTGAAGCGGCAAAAATCTTACTAACTTACAGCAATGAAAACACTGCAATTCTTAGTCAGCGACTAGCAAGCATGCGATTAAATTTATGGGGGAGCTCCTAGACTCTTAGCCCATTTATTCAAAAGAGATAAAGTTTACTTCGCCCCTGACGACCTCTGATAACGATCACTCCAAAATGGCTAGCGTACCCACCGCATGAGCTCGTTAGCATCTATCACCGCGAGCTGCCTTTTAGTTAGGATCCCTGCTGAGTCAAAGAGTAATAACTCTGAAGCGCTGGCACGATGTTTAGTGATGAACGTCTTTCCCTCAGGAGTACCCACTCTGGCAAGAAGAAAGAAAACATTATCACCAAGATGAGCACGAGCTTCATTCATCTGCTCAGTCTGGCTGATACTCGCAACAAGGTTAGGATCATAAACAAATACTACCGAAGGCTTACCCGTTCCGATTTGTTCGTGGGTCGCCTTAAACCCCTTGGGCATCACCATTAGCAACAGTCCAAACAGCAAGACGATGGATGCAATAACACTTATCGTAATCCAAGGCATTTTACGCGTCGCGTTTGAATTATGTTTATCCATAATAATAGGTCCCTCTTTTAACGGTTGAAGTACATAGCCAAGCAACTCAGTATAATTAATAAAGCTGAGGCCTAGATTAAAAATTGTTGCGATAAATAAACAGTAGATGATTTAGACGGCAATAACGCTTACTCTGACTTAACCAAATTCTGACCCAACTAAATTCCAACGTCTAAAGACATAATGCAATACACTATGCATCATGCAAAGTTTACAGATAATACATCATCAAGCTCACCACTGTATGCAAGCGCAGATAAAGTTGATTATGTTAATATTTTAAAATAAGTTATTTGGTTGATTTATAGCGTTTTTTATTTGAAGGATTAAATTTTTTATGGAAAAAGTGTTTGAAAGATTGATGTATGCATCACGCTGGATCATGGCGCCTATTTATCTGGGATTAAGCCTAATCTTATTAGCCTTAGGCATAAAGTTCTTTCAGGAGATCTTTCATCTCCTACCCAATATCTTCTCGATAGCAGAAGTTGATTTGGTGCTAATCACACTATCACTTATCGATATTACCTTAGTCGGTGGTCTGCTCATCATGGTGATGTTTTCAGGCTACGAAAACTTCGTCTCACAGCTTGATGTGGGTGAAAACAGTGAGAAACTAAGCTGGCTTGGCAAGATGGACACAGGTTCGCTTAAAAACAAGGTGGCCGCATCTATTGTAGCAATTTCATCCATTCACTTACTTAAAGTATTTATGAATGCCGAAAATATCGCGAACGACAAGATCATGTGGTATCTACTTATCCACATCACTTTTGTGTTATCGGCCTTTGCCATGGGATATCTGGATAAAATTACCCGCAAATAATAGCAGACTTATATAGTACAGATAGCATTGGTAAATGGGGTCATAGTCTGCCCCCACTAATTACAGATTTATGACATAGTACCTAATTAACTAGCGATTACTTTTCTGACGGTGTTACAAATGCAGGCTAGCGGTGTTACTAAGGTGGGACTCCACACTTTGGAATACTGGCTCTTAATGATAAGAATAAAATTGTGTGGGGGTGAGAGATGAAAGCTAAAGCTTTACTCATTGGGATTCTAATACTGATTGCTGCTTATGTGGCAGGGGCTATTTACACATTATCAAACAGTAAGATTGAAAGTGTCATTATTAGTGGTGCGGGTGAAGATGGCCTGTATATTCCCAATGCAATTAGTCACGCATACTTAATGAATTTTAGATTAAGGGATTCTGATATCAAAGAACTCGAATCTAGGGCAGGCATAGCAACCCTATTCGGAGTTCAGGATGAAGATAGAAAGTATCTCTACTTAGACAGTTTTATTAAAAATGGTGCATCAGTAAATGCAGAGAGCGTAATTAGTGGCCTGCCGCCACTTCATGCTGCCTTATTGTTTAATGATAGTAAGCTCGTTCACTTTTTGATCCTTCGAGGCGCTGAGACTAAGCAAAAAAATACTCAGTTCGGAATGAATGCCCATGACTTTGTGAAGCATTTACAGGCTAAGAAACCATTAATCGATCGAAGTGATGTTTTGATAGCGTTATCTCTGTAAGGCCATTTATGTTGATCCACATCACTTTTGTATTATCGGCCTTTACTGGGAGGCATGGACAAAATCACTCGCACAAAAATAGTAGAATTAAAAATAAGCCCCTATCAAATGGGGCCAGTTTAACTACCATTGCTTTAACAAGGTAAAAGGGACACCTGAAGATAGACGAGTTAACACATAAGCATACACAGAGGAGTAACTCCCACCCTCGACGCTGTTTTCAATATAAAACAATACATCTTCGATACCATCGCCGTTATAATCGCCTTTTGCCATTAATGTTATTTTTTGTCTGCCGCCTGTAGAATCGACAAAAATAGCCTGTTCAATATTCAGCTTTTCCACACTCTTAATTTGGCTCATATCTTCCCAGCTAGCCGCTTTAGCAAGAAGACGTTCATCATCTCTAGATATGACCAATGCTAATTGAGGTGGCGTTATGCCGGCAAAAGCTTTATTAAACTCGATATTTCCAAGAAAAGACTGTTTCGAAGCCTTAAAATCAGCCATGATCTGCCAGGTCATACAAACTGTATGCTTGGCATCAAACATTCCTTGTTTACTATTTTCTGTAGCAAAATACCCTGATGAAGTGAGATCTATCAGTGACGCACAACTGTTAACATTAACGATGTCCAAACCACGCTTCATCGTTTTTGAATAAAACCATTCTTTATCCAACGCTTCAGCCATATCGGTTGAAGTAGTTGCAATTACTGGCTCCATAAAATAACCATTAGTTCGATTATGTTCTGTAAAACTAGGAGCTATTATAAACTGTTCGTTACTCGCACAGGCTATGTGGGAAAAAATCAAAAAACCTAACAGAGCAATTTTTTTAATCATTTTGCATTACCTAATAAATTGCGAACGTAAGCATTACGTTCATCCGATATTTTTGCACGTGGAGACTCTAAAGAGGCACTTTTAAAATCACCAGCTTTAAGATTGTGTGGGGTGAGAGATGAAAGTTAAAGCTTTACTCATTGGGATTCTGATATCAAAGAACTGGAATCTAGGGCAGGCATAGCAACCCTATTCGGAGTTCAGGATGAAGATAGAAAGTATCTCTACTTAGACCGTTTTATTAAAAATGGTGCTTCAGTAAATGCAGAGAGCGAGATTAGTGGCCTGCCGCCACTTCATGCTGCCTTATTGTTTAATGATAGTAAGCTCGTTAACTTTTTGATCCTTCGAGGTGCTGCTACTAAGCAAAAAAACTCAGTTAGGAATGAATGCCCATGACTTTGTGAAGCATTTACAGGCTAAGAAACCATTAGTCAATCGAAGTGATGTTTTGAAAGCGTTATCTCTGTAAGGCCATTTATCTTGACCCACATCACTTTTGTGTTATCGGCCTTTGCCATGGGTATCTGGACAAAATCACCCGCAAATAATAGTAAAATCAAAAACTAGCCCCTATCAAATGGGGCTAGTTTTACTACCATTGCTTTAACAAGGTAAAAGATGCTTCTGAAGATAGACGCGTAAGAATGAAGTAATCGACTGAATTGTAGCTCCCACCTTCGACGGTATTACTGGTGCTCAAAAGCATATCCTCAATACCGTCACCATTATAGTCACCTTTAGCTCTTATATTAAGCCTTTGCGATCCTCCAGAATTATCAACAAAAATTGCGCTAGTTTCATCGATGGCTTCAACCTTCACGATGTGACTCATTTCATCCCAGTTTGTGGCTACAACCAGACGACGCTCATCATCCTTCGAGATAATTAAAGCTAATTGCGGCGGAACACGTTTGGCAAAGTTTTTGTCCAAATTAACAACACTAAGGTAGCTTTGATGCGACGGCTTAAACAGGGATAATTCTTGCCATGACTTACATATTTTATAATCTATTATAACGGCCCCATAATCCGCAGACTGCGAAGCTTCATACCCTAAATCTATACTCGCAACTAAATCTGCGCAGGTATTAACCGTTAACTTCTTATGGTGATTATGTTTCAGCTCTGTTTCATAACCCCATATGTCTTTATGTAAAAGTTTGAAGTCATCAGCATTGTGTGTTTCCCTTGTTTGTTCTAGGAAAAACTCACCTGCATTTAATGGTAATAATGGTGCTATATTTCCAGTTGCATTCACACAACCCAATCCTAATACAACTAAAATTATTAACGCTATTATTCTTACCATCTTGATATTAATCATAAATTTAAATTGGCAATGTAGGAAGACTGTATGAAATGAAACTCTAAATCTAACACTTTATTAGTATTCAAAATCGCTTACTATCAAGAATGCAAACGTTAAATTAGTGTGATGAAATACTGAGCTTAACTTCGACTGAAGAAAAAATAATATCATTCAGCTAAACACTTGCCCTATCAAATGGGGCTAGTTTTACTACCATTGCTTTAACAAGGTAAAAGAGGCATCTGAAGATAGACGAGTTAATACATAAGCGTACACAGAGGAGTAACTCCCACCTTCTACACTGTTTTCCATATAAAACAACACATCTTCAATACCATCGCCGTTATAATCGCCTTTTGCCATTAATGTTATTTTTTGTCTGCCGCCTGTAGAATCGACAAAAATAGTCTGTTCATTATTCAGCTTTTCCACACTCTTAATTTGGCTCATATCTTCCCAGTTAGCCGCTTTAGCAAGACGACGTTCATCATCTCTAGATATGACCAATGCTAATTGAGGTGGCGTTATGTCGGCAAAAGCTTTATTAAACTCGATATCTCCGAGGAAAGACTGTTTCGAAGCCTTAAAATCAGCCATGATCTGCCACGTTTTGCAAATATGAAACATCGCATCAAACATTTCTTGTTCATTCGCTTTCAACGCTGAATAGCCTTGTGTTGTTAATTCAATCATTGAGGCGCAACTATTTACATCAACAACTTTACCGTTGTCATGTCTCATATTGTCAGAGAAATACCATGGCAGTGCTAATGCTCTAACCATCTCGGCAGAAGTTGTTACTATGACTGGCTCCGTAAAATAGCCATTTGTCTTATTATGTTCACTATAACTTGGATCTATGAACTGTTCGTTACTCGCACAGGCTATATTTACAAAAATTAACGCACCTAACAGAGCAATTTTTTTTATCATTTTGCATTACCTAATAAATTACGAACGTAAGCATTACGTTCATCCGATATTTTTGTACGTGAAGATTCTAGAGAGGCACTTTTAAAATAACCAGCTTTGAGGTGCCTATTAAAATTAGGAAAGGTATTTTTTAGCTTAGTCATTCCTAAATTAAATATCATATCAAACAATGCCAATTTAACATCATTGGGAAACGCCGCAAATTCAGTAGCTCCATAAATACGTTTTAGCTCAATTTCAAAACTGGAAATGTGTTTTTGAATTTGATTATCAATCATTGAATCTGTTAGTACTAATGAGGTAAATGCTTTGAAACGTTTAGAGCCTTCCGCTTTACCAAATGGGCGTTTCTGTATTACATTAAACTCATCTTCAATCTGCTTAGCAGTTGCCGGCACTCCCGTGCTACTAACCACAAAAGGTACCTTTTGAGCAGCCTGAACATCAACCATCATATGCCCAACACCTACAGTGACTTTACCGACAGTATCTAAATACATATGCGGCACACGCCCTTCATATTTCTCTAGGTTTTTCTTCAAAATCACTTTCAGTGAACCAGAAATAGGTACTACTGCTGCCATCGCGATTGCGCTTAATTTTTCATTAAACTTACGATGTGAGCGACCGTTAGTATCTATTTTTCCGTCAGGGCGAACCATGGCAACTGATTTACTTTGAAAGATTTTAATCGCAGCTACAGTTTTTGAATTCTCTGGACGAGCACCCAATCTGCCGTCTTCAGCCAATTTTCTTGTGGGCGGTATGAGTCCTAATAAATTATTTAGTGCTACCTGCACGGCTTTTACATCATTCGGTGTGTTTACACCGCCCAATCCTACAGATTGAGTGATTACTAACTTAGCCATTGTTACTCCTTGTAAATGTCTAAACGTTTTAATTAGAACTGACTTATAAAATCTGTAACCCATTAGTGTGCATCTAAACGAGACCTAAAAACTCAAAAACCTATTTGATGTTCGTTTATTAGCCTTTTCAAGACTAACTTTTAAGGCGCTTCCGTAGTCAATAGCACATCAAAAGATTATTTCGTTTGATAAATAAAGGGATGGTAATTGATATAGTGGACTTTTTTGTATTATGCCAGCCAATAATAGCCATATCTAACGTCAAATAGACAAGAGAACTAGGCCTTTAACTATTTAATACTTACCAAATAGGCTGAAAATTAATAGATAGAATATACTTGAATTACCGAGCAGGTTAAATAATCAGAAATGATAGATTTTCCATCATAAATAATTATTTATGATGAGTTTAGAATGAATTTATTCTGCTCTTAACGAAGCCTGCGTCATTGAAAACACCCGAGTTCGAGCCAGAGGGATTCTCATTTTTCTACCCTGCCCCCACTAAATTACCACGAAGTTCAGCTTTTCAGCTTTGATCAATCAACTAAGTGAGTGGTGAAGCAACGCAGTTATTACCGATTTAGACCAGCAAGAAAGCTTACTCTGCCCGTGAGGGATCCCCACTTATGCCTATTGCGGCTTTTAAAATTAAACACTGGCTTTTTTATCGGCATCATAGGTATTATGAGTCTGATTATTATCAAGTTATGAATGGATGCTGTTGATAAATGATTCTTAAAACTAAAACACTGCAAATGACCAAAACGCCACAAACGATTGCTGGTCAAAAACAAGAACAGGATGTGGCTTTTTTCTTACGCCGTGCGTTTAAAGACAACCCCGAAGTACTGGTTATCAACGACTTCAAATTCAGTTTTAATGATGAAACGGCTCAAATCGATCACTTGATCGTGTATACCTATGGTTTTGTGCTAATTGAATCAAAAAGTATAAAAGGTCACGTTAAAGTGAACAACCAGGGTGAATGGACACGCAGCTATAACAGCCAATGGTCAGGTATGTCTTCGCCCATCAAGCAAGTTGAGCTGCAACAAGCCTTGTTAAAAGAAATGTTCATGCATCATAGAAATAACATATTAAGTAAGTTACTGGGTATAAAGCAGCAAGGCTTCAATGGACGCTGTTGGCACTATTTATGTGCGGTATCCAGTAATGCTGTGATCGACAGAAAAACCATGCCCAAAGTGATTTCGGACAAACTGTATAAAACTGAGTTTTTGGTCGATGAACTCAAAAATATCATGAACCTTAAACACAAACTGCTCCGCTTGGTCAGCGTCACCGACACCCGTCCAGACTTTAGCCAACGAGAACTCAATTCAATCGGCCAATTTCTTATTAGCCAACATATCGACTCAAATACTCAGCAAGTTGACACTGCTCCGGCACAACTAAAGCAAACCCAAGCGATAGCAAACACACTAGAGCTTGAGCCAGAGCTTAAACCAGAACTTCAACCAGTGTTAGCGCCCACTAATCATCTAGTTCAATCTAATGGTGCAAGTGTGGCAACACTTGCACCGCTTTTACCAGTAAACACATTAGCGCCAGACCAACTACCAATACTAAACTGTAAATATTGCGGTGAATCAACACAATATACACCGATGTATGGCAAGTTCGGTTACTACATCAACTGCAATCAATGCAGCAAAAATACATCAATGAAATTACCCTGCCCACAATGCCAGAGTAAAAATACCAAAGTCACCAAGCGCAAAGAAACCTACACATTGAATTGTGTGGATTGTGGGTTTGAAAAGCAGATAATTTAGATGGTAGAATTTTACTCTGTGCCCGACTTAAAAGTTTTTAGGAGTTATTAAGATGTTTTTTTGGATAATATGATTTGCTGTTATTTATTTCGCTATGAGAGCTGTTTTTAGCAATAAAAAGAAGAGTGACCTACATTTAGCAAAATCTACAGTACAACGATGCCGCATTTGTCCTGAATGTGCTGAGGGTATAAAAATCGAGGCTAAAAAGTGTCGCTATTGTGGTTGCTCGCTAATGCCATGTTCAGAAGAAGAATTGACTCAAATTGAGGAAGCCTATTCTAATGAATTACACAAACTAGAACATGGCGATATAGAACAACCCGTTAATAAAAAATATCAAAATCCTGATGTTTGGAAGTAGAGAAAAATAGTAGCATTATAAACTATTTGTAAAATCGCTTAATTCCCAGACAGAAAGTTTACACTGACCTCACTAAATTCACAGATACTATAAATAGTGAGGTAAAAGTTTGATCTGACCCCACTTACTTACAGATAGAAGAGAGTTTTAGAGATGTTAAAACAGGGTTGAAAATGAATGATAGCGGAACAAGGATTCACCGTAAATTAGGCGTACTCCTGCTGATAGCTTGCTTATCACAATTTATACTTTACCTGCTTGGTTTGGCAGTAAAATCAGCTGATAAGCACAGGCAATATCAAGCTAACTCAATAAAGCATCGCAACGTGCTCTCAAACCAATTTATAGGATTAAGGGCCTACAAAGATAAGTCTTTGAGGCTACTGAAGTCTCACTGGCTAGCAGGAATTAAGATGCTACAATCGTTAATCAAGGATCCACAAGCATGCTATTAAATTCGTGGGGATCCCTCAGACACTGACCCCACTAAATTCCTTTAAATTCCTTTAAATTCCTTAAATTGCTAAATTCTGACCCCACTAAATTCTATAGATGGTAAAAGTTTTACTCTGAGCTCACTTATATGTTGAGTTACTTGGTGTGAATAGCAAAGGTAAATAAGTGGGGCTGAAAGTATACTTTGGCCCTGGGGATCCCTATATTACCTCACTAAATTCAAGATTTAATAATGGCGGGCAAAGTTAATTCAATTCAATTTTAAATCATACTCTAAGCAGTAGATATAGTGTTAGAATCTAAAAATAACGTGATTTAGGAGCATATGGTGATTAAAAAATTTTCAGTATCACAACTCGCTGACATTGCGAGCGTCATCAAAGAAAGAATCTATGTTCCTGTATATCAAAGAAAGAGAACAATTTTTCTATGTGGTGCTGATATCAAAGACAAAACAAAAGGTCGCTCAAAGGTAGCAAAACTTCTCACACAGCAACAAAGCCGCATCCAATATGAAATACTCTATCCGGAGAGTCTTTTTGATGATCTACTAGCTGGCCAAGGCCAGCATAGTTTACTTGCACTAGAGAATATTTTAGCAAACTCAGTAGACGCGATTATTCTGCTACCTGAAAGTCCTGGGTCATTTGCTGAATTGGGAGCATTTTCTAGTAATCCTAATTTAGTAGATAAAATAATATGTATTTCAAACCAAAAATTTAAAAATAAAAGAAGCTTCCTGAATTATGGTCCAAATAGACTGATAAAAGCCTCATCAACCGGAAAAGTATTTCATCTCGACTATGATCGCTTAGATTGCCCAAAACAGAGCACTAAAACTTTTAGGCTGATATCAGATTCAATAACAAAGATTCAAAATAAAAATCCTGTCAAAAAGAATGTTACAAATATTTTAGAAGCACAGAACTTCATCCTACCATGTATATATCTAGTTGAAAAAATTGATTTTTTAAGTCTAAAAAAACTACTTAAAATTGCTACAGAACAAGATGAGGTAATGTCAGATATAGCAACCCGCTCTGCATTAACTAAGTTACAATCAGAGCGAATGATAATGAAAACTACTAATGGTTACGATATTACTAGTAGTGGTGAAAAGCATATTATGTCTATTTTTACCGATCACAGACTAGATTTAGTACGTGTTGAGCTCATGAACTTCCAAAACCGTGGAAAATCAGGAATTAACTATGATAGGATGAGCCAACGCACCTTTAGCGAGTTGTTTTTTGAAACTATCAATAAAGCAACTGGGTAGTGATTCGCTATCCTTCAACAAAACCAGATGAATAGCTCATTTAGTTCTTGCTCGCAAAAACTCCGTTTTTGACTCGCAAGTTCTAAATGCGAACTTGTGACGTAAAGGTGCGTAATTTTAAATGGGTTCACAATATACAAACAACCTAAGCCAGCTCAAAAATCTTGGCTTACCTGCTATTACTAATCTTGCCGAACTTGCTAGCCAAATGCGTCTATCTGTTGGCCTCGTTCAAACGCTAGTATTTAAATCAAACGAACACTACAGAGTATATTTTTTAGACAAAAAAAGTGGTGGTGAAAGAGAAATAGCTCAACCTTCTCGAGCAATGAAAGCTGCCCAGTCTTGGATTTTAAGAAAAATTCTGTATAGACTAAATTCATCTCAAAACTCTAAAGGGTTTGAAATTGGTGAATCAATCCTTAGTAATGCCGCCCCTCATATTGGTGCCCATATTTTATTAAATATTGACCTAGAAGATTTCTTTCATTCCGTTCCTGCATCGCATGTATACAGCATCTTTCATTCTATAGGTTATAACAAATTAATTAGCCAAAAACTGACCAGTTTATGCACATTTAAGGGCCGACTTCCCCAAGGCGCACCAACATCGCCGAAACTCTCAAATTTGGCATGTCAACGCTTAGACTCACGAATACAAGGCTACGCAGGCTCAAAAGGTATTATGTATACTAGGTATGCTGATGACATAACATTATCTGCTTTTAACGAGTCGAAAATAAGAAAAGCAAAGCCTATGATAGAAAAGATAGTGTTAGATGAAGGCTTTTCAATTAACCATAAAAAAACAAAACTTTGTGGTACCAGAAAACGAAAAGAAGTTACTGGACTAATTGTATCGGCGAATGGTGTGGGAATTGGTCGCGAAGAATACCGAAAGATGCGCGCTGAAATTTATACAATGCTTCAATCTGATCCATCTAAACTCGCGCACATAAACGGTTGGCTTGCTTACATAAAAAGCGTAGATACAACGAATTATGCCCGATTAATTAAATATATTAGAACACTAAAAAAGATTTTTCCTGACTCTGAAGTTTTTAATTTAATCCCTGCAATCAAAAAAAATTAAGTTCTATATATTGGTTAAAAAAATAAAAAATAAATTCCAACTAAAAGCAAGGGTTCTGATAATAACTGCACTATCTTCCCAGCGGATAGATAAAACAACACTTTCTCGTCATCCATGATAAAGCCCCGAAACGATTAAGATACATAAATAAAAACTCAATAAATGGGGTCAGAGTCTGACGAATCCCCACAAAAAAATGTATTTAAATAATGAGATAGGCTAAAAAATGAGGAACATTCATGGCATTTGGTGATCAAATTTATCGCCAAACAAATATTACCACGAGTAAATACCATGAATGCTAAACACGTTTTATCAAAATGCCTCTCACTTGCCACTCCATTAATGCACAAAACAGTTTGTTTGCTGCCATTGAAAGCTCAATGAATGGTGGTCCACTTTCTATCGCGGGACTCGGCCGTAACATAACTAACAAAGCGAAGGAAAAAATAACAAATTAATGGCTAGGGGCTGTTGATCTTTGTTTGAATTTTGTGCGAAGAAGGTAATCTCGTATAATTTACTTCGCCAAAAACAAATACAACGAGATTACCATGCCCCGATTAATGCTCACTGATGAGATGTGGTCGAAGCTAAAAGCTATTCTGCTTGATGATAGAGTTTATAACAAGCAAGAGCATCGATTTACGATGGAAGGTATCCTCGGTGTTTTTCAAGGTAGTTGGCACTCTTATACACAAATAAATTAGGCTTCAATTGAACTTTATTTATATCAGTCGATCAGATCAGTTATAACGAAAACACCGATTGAATTTAATTATGATGCTGATAAAAGACACTGAAGAATGGGCTAGTCATTTGTTTAAACATGCTGAATTAGGTGATGTACGGCGCACTAAACGCCTGATAAAAATAAGTCATCAAATGGCGAGTAACATAGGAAGTTCTATTGTGAACGCGTCTGGCTCACAGGCCTCTATTGAAGGCGCATATCGCTTTCTTCGTAATGATAAAGTTGACGCTGATAACATCGCTACCGCCGGTTTGAAATCGCTGTTACCTGCACTAACACTGTCAAATACAATCCTTGCGCTAGAAGATACATCAACATTGTGTTACCGACACAATGTGACTAAAGAGCTCGGACATACTGGCGCATATAAACAAAGCTCTTCTAAAGGGATGTTAGCGCACACTGTCCTTATGGTCGATGCAGAAACAGAGCATACTATTGGCTTGGGTGCGCAGCATCGTTGGTGCAGAAAAGATGAAAACTTTGGTACTGCTAACGACAGAAAACGCCGCAAGTACGAAACGAAAGAAAGTTATAAATGGCAACGCTCGTCGGAAGAAATGAGTACCCGATTTGCAGATGTGATGGATAATATCATAAGCGTTTGTGATCGAGAATCTGATATGTTTGAGTATATTGATTATAAAACAACAAATAATCAACGGTTTGTAGTGAGAGCCAAGCATGAGCGGGTTGTGAATACAGACGGCGATAAACTAAGTCCCTACATTGAAAATCAATCTAGTGAAGCTTCATATTCGGTTAAGATAAAGCAAAAAGGAGGCCGAAAAGCACGCATTGCAAAAGTAGCCGTACGTTATGCTTACATTACTATTTATCCGCCTAAAAAACACAAGAAACTTGGTGGTATGAATTTAACAGTGATAAGTTGCAACGAGATTGAACCACCAAGTGGAGCAAGTCCATTGTCGTGGAAATTGTATACAGGCGAACCAATAAATAGTGCTTCTGATGCACTAAGGATAGTTAGATTTTATGAACTAAGATGGCGAGTTGAAGAGTTCCATAAAGCGTGGAAGTCAGCAGGCACTCAAGTTGAGTCGTTTCGCATGCAAACGCGAAATAACCTAGAAAAGATCATTGTAATAACAGCATTTATTGCAGTGAGACTTCTCCAGTTACGCGAGCTTGTTGTCGATAAAGATAATGCAAAATCAATTGGTTGCGACAAATTTTTCAATCTTCTTGAATGGAAGTTGTTGTGGTCAAAGACTGAAACCAAAAAAGCACCTAACACAACACCTTCATTACATTGGGCTTATTATGCACTTGCCAAATTAGGCGGATGGCACGACAGTAAGCAAACTGGTGTTGTTGGTTGGGAAGCTCTATGGAAAGGTTGGTTTTCACTGAGCCAACTGCTAGAAGGTGCTCGATTTATGCAAGCGCAACAACAGGAGATGTGATCAAGAGACAGATCCTGACACAGGGGGACTCTGGCCCCCACTTTTATTTGAGGCTGCTGAAGTCTAACTGGCTAACAGGGATCAAGACGCTACAAGATTTAATCAAGGATCCACAAGCATGCTATTAAATTCGTGGGGATCCCTCAGGGTCCGACCCCACTAACGCCAGTAAATCCAGAAAGAAAATAGCTATTTACTACTGTATATAACCTTAGAAGCTAAGTTGACAAACCTAACTTTTAGCATAGAATGGGTTTACATTTCACAACTTTTGCATAATTTAACCCAATATACGGAATATATATGACTGAAAAACCCGAATTCTATACCAGTGATTTAACTGAAGATCGCCTTCAGACCATAAGTAGCAAACTATTAGATGTGCTCGATGAAGCGCATAGCTTTTCTGAGAGCCCAAATGCAACAGCATGGTTCAGAGGGACTGCAAATTATGGCCTCCCTCAAGGCATGCTAATCCTTATGCATGAAGATGATAACTACCCTTGGCTTACATTAGCAAATCAGACTATGGACTATACCGCGAGAATTGGTAAAACTCTTGTTCAATTTGTTGTTGATGATCCAATTTCACCACGTAAATCACACCGTTTAAAGCGTAATTCTGTTGAACGCTTCCAGATTTCTTTTGATCTAGAAGACCACAGCAATGATGTACCTTTGATATGGCGTTTCTATTTAAATCCTATGTCAAATGGGGTTGACTACTCACCTGCAATTTCACTTTTAGGCTTTGATAGTAATGAAAATGCGATGTGTCATTGGGCGTATGAATCTGTTATCACTGGTCCTGTTATCAATAATATTCCAGAATCAATTGAAATCGATGAACCAGTTCTCACTGTTCGTAAGAGAAAAGAGCAAAAAAATCAATCTAATGAGTAAAAATAATGAACTATATAGCCGTTAGTCACTTTAACGGTGAACAATTAAAACTGGCCCGTATGGCAGCTGGTTTATCTTTGGCAGAAATAGGATTAGCTTTAGACGTTACAAGGCAGTATGCCTCACGCCTTGAAAATAATTCGAATCCATCAGAATCTCAAGTTGAGCTTCTGAGCGAGTTGTTATCAGTAAAAAGTACTTTCTTTTATAAGCCAAGAGTAAAGACAATTGAAGCGGAACAGTGCCATTTCAGAAGCCTGCGCTCCTCTACTCAGACTCTCAAAAAAACTATCATGGCCCAAGTTGAGATGCTTGATAGTCATTTTGTGTCAGCTATAGAGGAAGAAATAGGCTTTCCAGAAGTAAATATTATTACAGCTGAAGACGAAGAGTTTAATTCAGTGAAAAACATTGAGCTTCTCGCTGAGAGAGCAAGAAAAGCAATGGGTCTTGGATTTGGACCAATATCTAATATGATCAAACTTCTCGAAAGTTTAGGTTGTCTTGTAGTCAATTTGGCTGACGCAGATGAACGTATTGATGCATTCTCAATATATACATCTAGGCCGCTTATCGTTAGAAACACAGCCAAACAAAGCCTTGGACGTTTACGTTTCGACTTTGCTCATGAGTTAGGTCATTTAATCATGCACCAAGGTATGGAAACTGGATGCAGAACTACCGAGCAACAAGCTAATAATTTCGCTAGTGCTTTTTTAATTCCACGAAGTTCATTTATAGCAGAGTTCCCGAAAGTCAGGGGTACTTATTTTAATTGGGAAGCTATGATAGATATGAAGGTACGCTGGGGAGTAAGTCTCAAATCTATTCTCTATAGAGCTAAAGCACTAGGACTCGTTACTAATGAGAAAGCAAAATCTGGTTATATATACTTAGCTAGAAATGGCTTCACTAAGATTGAAAGAGGTGATGAGTTAATGGCTGATGAGTTCCCTAAAATGCTTCAACGAGCGATTGAGTTATTAGATAACCACACTCTTGAAAAATTATTGAAAGACAGTGGGTTGAGCCGACCTATTTTGAAAAGTAGATATAACTTAGTTCTCCCTCAAGCGCGATTACGTTCCGTATAAGAAGTTAGGCATTCAGGTATTTTTAAAAGGCCATATTAGTTTGGCCTTTATCTCTTCAAGCAATAAATCTAGCCATTCATTATAAAACAACACGTTACTGAGTCGCTCTTAGATAATCAAGCAAGCTTGGTGTTAACGCCAGTCTAAAAGCGCCACTATTTGCCGAATTTAACGATAAGCAGATCTTTCCTCATCAAAAAAATCAT
>NZ_JBEOPP010000048.1:0-36303 GCF_040310185.1 Shewanella sp. T24-MNA-CIBAN-0130
TTGAGCTCTCATTGACCGCCCCCTCTATTTAATTATTGGATGATTTTAAGGGGTGACAACAATCCTGACACAGGGGGGACTTGTGAATAAACATTTTTCTCTGAAATACCCAGATTTTCAGCCAATAGCTTTCTTGCTTCACCTTCAGGCAAGGCATTATCTAGAAAGTTGTAAGCGACTTCTGGTGAGTGTTGATTATCCAGTGATAAATGGGGTGAGATAGCAAAACCTTCGTTTTGCCACTGCGGTGAATAACTAAGTTTTAATAAGTTGGTAGTGTTATCTAAAGATAAATTTCCAATCACTTGATCAGCGTATTTGATGCCTAGCCTGTATGTGTAAGCTTTTGTCATATCTAAACCCAGTCATCGTGAGGTGATGATATCTTTTCTAAAGGGGTTAATTCTTTAGAGGTTAGCTTAATACCTAATCCGTTTAAAATAGAAAATACCGCTGATAAAGTGCAGTTTGAATTTCCGTTTTCAATACGTGATAAAGTATTAATACCAATTCCGCATAGCGCGGCACAGTCTGCTAATTTTAGGCCGAGTTCCGTTCTTTTTGCTTTGATGAGTTGGCCCAGAACTTCTGCATTATCTATGAATGCAGAGCTAGGCATTTTCGAAGCTGTTACTTTCTTAGCCATCAATCGAACCTTACTAAAAATTAATCACCGATTTCAGTGATTATAGAACGATTCCAGTAACTTTTAAATATATTCACCGATAAAGGTGATTATATTACTCTCGTGAAATGTATCATCAATAAATAACCGATAGTGGTGATTATTTGACTAGTTAACAAACAATCATCACAGCGGCAATCTATTTCAATGTTGATTTTTGTTGAGTTGCTTTAATATGTCTCTCATCTCAATTATACGCTGGGGCGAGTACGCTCCTGTTCTCATCACTGCAAATTCAGCGAGTGTTAATTCGAAAAGATTTGGATTATGCTCAATAATGTAACAACTACCGCTATGTGTTATTACCTCCAATTTTTCTCCTTTAATTTGTTTAGTCACTATTTTGGATGTCACTATTTGTTGGGACTCGCCAAATGACTTGTATTTCGATTTTTAAAATTGAAGGGAACTGACGTTTAATAAAGGTTCTAGAAGGTTTGGAGTTACCGTCATGACCCTGTTTGATAGTTACATGACGGTAAGCGAAGGTTTGTAACCCTTTGTAAAGGTTAGTAATTTCTGCTCTATGCTCTGACTCTGAATGTGGTGCGAGTTTTAATTGTATTTTTAATTCAGTATGTTACTTGTGCCTTTGTTTGTGTAAAATACATTTAGTCACCACTTTAGTACCACTTTGATTGGTCTGTAAGCTGATATTCTTATGGGCAAACTCCCCCTTGGTATTTCTTTTTTATTCATTCATATTTTTGGGTCTGTCTCTTTTATCGCAACACGCGTTAGCATGTCATTACATATTTAACGTCTATAGCGTGTAAATATTACTTTAACGGTTATAGCGTGTAAAACTTGATTTACCTGTTATAGCGTGTAAAGTGATATTGGAACTGTTTATATAGGTAAAGTGATTATGAAGGTGACGAACTCAAAGCAGCTTAGCGCGTATCTTAAAGATGCGCGGCTGAATATGAAGCTATCGCAAAGTAAAGCGGCTAGTAAGGTCGGCATTCGTCAGGATACGGTTTCTAGCTTTGAGCAGAACCCTGACTCTACTAAGATAGAAACACTGTTTAAGATATTATCGGCATTAAACCTTGAGCTAGACATTAAGGTTAGAAACCCAGAGTTAGGGTGTGAGCTTGTAGATGATAGAGCCATACCGACAGAGCAAGAATGGAAGGAGGAGTGGTAATGGCTATCCTTGATGTTTATATGAATGGTTACCTAGTCGGAGTGTTCACTAAATCGACCACAGGCTCCCATCTGTTTAAGTATGAACAGCAATGGTTAGATACCCCTAACAGCCGTCCCATCTCTTTGTCTATGCCACTGCGTAAGCAAGCGTATAAAGGTGATGAGGTTTACAATTTCTTCGATAATCTACTCCCAGATAATATAGAGGTGAGAAACAGAATTGTTGCTCGCCACAATGCTAAATCGACCCAAGCGTTCGATTTATTGGCTAAAGTCGGCCAAGACAGTGTCGGTGCATTGCAACTTGTACCACATGATCAACAGCCGTTTGATATCAAAAAGATTGAGTCTAAACCCTTATCAGATAAAGAATTGGAAAGAGTGTTAAAGGGTTATCAGTCGGATATTCCATTAGGCATGTTAACCGATGAAGATGACTTTCGAATATCGATTGCAGGTGCCCAAGAAAAAACCGCCTTACTTAATCTAGATGGACAGTGGCGGCTTCCTATTAAGGCGACCCCGACAACACACATCATTAAGCTGCCCATAGGTTCGATACCGAGTCATTCACATACTCTTGATATGTCTGACAGCGTTGAAAACGAATACTTATGTATGATGATTGTGAGGGAGTTTGGTTTAGATGTACCACAATGCTCTATCATTAAGGTGGGTGATGTTAAGGCGCTTGCTGTGGAACGCTTTGACCGTAGGCTCTCATCTGATGGTAAATGGATTATGCGTTTGCCCCAAGAGGACTTTTGCCAAGCATTAAACATTCCGCTAGCGAGAAAATATGAAAGCCACGGCGGCCCCGATATTGAGCAGATTATGTTGTCTTTATTAGGCTCCACCAATTCAGAGCAAGATCGAGTTAACTTCATGAAGTCTCAGGTGCTGTTTTGGCTATTAGCGGCAACCGATGGTCACGCTAAAAATTTCTCACTTTTTATTGAGGCGGGTGGCGGATATCGACTAACCTCTTTTTACGATATTTTATCTTTGTATCCTGTGCTCGGCGGTAAAGGGGTAAATATTTGCGATGCAAAGCTGGCTATGGGGCTCAAAGCGACAAGAGGTAAGAAGTACCAAATAGGACAGATCTTCCCAAGGCACTTTATTCAAACCGCAAAAGCCGTAGGTTTTGATCCTGCAACTATGGCGGACATCATGAATGAGATAGCCAATTCAGTTGACTCAGTCATCACTAAAGTTAACTCTCAGTTACCTCAAGATTTTCCAGTGCATATAAGAGATACGATTATTGATGGCTTAAAGGATAGATCTAGACGACTACTTAACTAGCAATTGGCTTCTTGTTGGTCTCGCTTAAATAACACTCATACATACTCATACATAATAGGTGCTTCATTTGCCTGCCTAATAAACCCCACCAGAGTGCTTATCAGAGCACAAAACAGCTCCCATCTGACTTACGCTTAAGCCATCCACGTGAGATGCCTCATCCTACAGCCTCAGATAATGGCGTCTCAATGGCTGATGTTTTGGCGGTTTTTAGTCTCACCGGTGTATGAGTGATGGTAAAAAGTTGATTTAAATCAGTGAATTAGTTTTTGGTTGGTCTCTCGGTAAAATAGGCCCAACCTATTCGCGCAAAGTAGTTTTAAATCAATCGTTTAGTTGTTTTTGTTGAATGTGGTTGGCGGTTTAATCGCCTATCCACTCAAAGAAAGTAAGCCACAATGTAATATCTCTGATGTCGATTTCAATGCGATTTCTGTTATGGCTTAAATCGATCTGAGGTGACTTAACGTCTGAATATTGGTTTCGTGTAAATCAGCGAGTTTACTTTGATAAGTATTTTAATACGATAGGCATTAAAAATCACCCTTTAGTAAACTTACGCAACAAACTTATAATGGTTATTTGCAACCCAATGTTGAGTAAACTAAGCCGATCGAATGTCTGTCTGCGTTAAAGGTTAGTCGGAGTAAAAAATTCAGTGAGTTTACTTTGGATGAATTATCGCATTTAGCGGCCAAAGCCATGTTGCCAGAAAAGCTGGTGCTGGATCCTGCCAAGCAAACAGTGGAAGGTTTCTAAGAAGTATGGACGAAAGAAAAAGTGCATTTGCCGCTGACCAAATCTATGATTGAAGTCATTGAAAAACCCTTGCGAGATCTGCCATTAGGCTAATAGAGGAAGATCCAACACAAGCCATTCAATGTCATGTAACACCCAACCTATGGCACAGTTACTTGTCGATCAATCCACAAGTTAACCGTTATTTTGTATTGGACTCATTTTCTGAACAAATCATGCATCTTCATGAGCTGTAAGAGGTTGAGCGGTCATCTCATTCTTACCTAAACCCATTAAAAGGATCACAGTTAGGCGTAACTTGACAGAGAATGCTGTCCCCCTCACATCTAGCTCAAAAATTGCTCTTCATAGGAGCAAACAATTCTAACCAACTCATCTAGCTCATTTCCCAGTTCGGTATTAGGTTCTGCATTCCATATTTGCTCAATTCGCTTCAAGGCTAGCTGATGCTTGGCAGAATTCGATATCTGGCATGTCGTCAAAATTTCTCTGATACCAATACACATATCTGAGCTTTCTTTGAGACAAATCGCTTTATCCTCATCTACAACGTCAAAAATATTATCGAATAGTAGCCCCCCGCAAGTACTTAAGTCTTGAGCGTTTGCTATCCTAATGTTTAAAGCGTTCATCGATATCGGCTTTTTACTCATGTTAGATATACCCAATATAAAATGTATTTATTACCAGTATAGTGACTTTGTGGCTGACCTCATTGTGCTACTTAACTAAAAGTGGCTAAGCCGGCTTGTAATGAATGAACCTTGTTATTAAACTCACAATAACCGTCATGTCTCATTAATTCAGTGCCATTCAGCACTTTTGCGGTGTTAACAATAATTGTCAATGTCGTCGATAGAGTCTCCAACAATAAGTGAGTGTCAGTTTGTTTTGGTTGGTGGTGGTCCAACCTAAGCATACCCACCCATTTGAATTGACTTTATATAATCGATCAACAATTTACCATCGCCACTAACACAAACCCCTAAAGCTGTGATATTACCGAATGCGGGTATAGGCTCTTGAGTAAACCAAGAGATGACCTTATTGGCATCACCTGAAAAACTCAGTAATACAGGGATCAGGTAATCTTGGTCATCAATTGTAAAATAACACTCAAGAAGTGCTTTGAGTTGTTGATATGAAGCTTCTTGGGTCGTTGTCATCAGTAGTTCCTTAACATGTTCATAATATGATGTTCGAAAGCGATGATTCTGTCATGGTAAATACGAGTGCTACCATCATTGTTCTTTATCAATAACAGATAAGTCGATTTTGATTGGCCGTACCATATTTAGCTTTGACTTGCCTTAGCCATCCAGCATTAGCATAAAAATGTGCATATTTTATTAGTATTGTTTTGATTTAGAATGAACCCAGTCGCTCACTCTTCCTAATAAGCATTATGTTTAGCACTCAACATCAAACTCATTATCTTCCTACTTCTAAGCAGGCATTATACCTTTTATAAACTCAGCAAACGGCGCAACATTACTATCTATCGAGGCACTCTCCAGCGGATCAAGGTACTTGGTACGCTGAGTTACAGGAATAATTGTCCAATGATAACCTCCGAGCAAGAACATAAAGTTCATCAAAAACCTGCTAGTTCTTCCATTTCCATCTGGGAACGGGTGTATGTACCCCAAGAAGAAATGCCCCAGTACAAAATAAAAGGTGGGGACAAAGCCAAAAGATGGCGGTTAGCCCCTTTAAACGAAAAAACCCACAACAGAAGTCGTAGGCTTAATCTTTATCTTTATCTTATGTCTTTGGTGGGCTGCCGAAGCAGGAATATCCAAAGCGCTCAGAGTCATATTAGTACAAAACTGACGGTATCGACAATATTAATCGATCTTAGGACTTTCAATGCCACATGAAGCAATAGAGCAAACGTTATCGATAAGTCGCTTTGCAACATATAGAAACGCTGTTTGTACTTCACCAGGGAGAAAATATCAACCAAAACAGAAGATTAAAGTAGAAGTGGTAAACATTCCAGCCTATACGAAAGAACCACAACCGCTTCAAATAAACTATGATTTTTTGCCTGATGCAAACAGTGCAACGCATAAATGACTAAAACGTTAGTTGCCTTATCAATATCACATGTCCAATTAGCTGTACAACTTAAACGTATAAGGCTATACTTGTGCAATTAAATGTACATGTGGAGGTTCATATGAAGATCGTATCTTTTACTGAAGCTAGAAACAGTCTCAAAGCCGTTTTAGACGGTGTCGTTAATGATGCTGACACAACCGTAATAACTCGCCGTGACTCGGAAGATGCAGTGGTTATGTCTCTAGACTATTACAATAGTCTTATGGAGACAGTTCATTTACTTCGCTCGCCTGAAAATGCCGAGCATTTAAATCGTTCCATAGCGCAGTATCGTGCTGGTAAAACAACAGCACGAGAGTTAATTGATGAGTAGTCGCATGCGTTTACTTTCCTGGACTGACGATGCTTGGAATGACTATTTGTACTGGCAAACTCAAGACAAGAAAACACTAAAGCGAATTAATAAGCTGATCAATGATGTTAAACGTTCGCCATTTGAGGGCATAGGTAAACCAGAGCCACTAAAGGAAAACTTATCTGGCTTTTGGTCGCGTCGTATTGATGACACAAATAGGCTTGTTTATGCTGTTGATGATCACGCTATCACGATAATTTCGTGTCGTTACCACTACTAAAATTAGCTTCATCGCTAAGCAACTAAATAACGTTGATAGCGGTAGGTTTTATCGTCATGATAAAAGCGACCTTTTTTGACAGAGTCTTACTCTATACTAAAGCGAGTTTAGTGGATGGTAGCATTATCGTTAAAAAGCAGCGTGATCTAACATTTCTTATCTATTAAACCTTTATGTATCAGGTTAAATACAAGAAAGAAGCGGTTATGACAGTTAGTTCGCAGAGGAAACCCTGTTCTGGTTATGGAATACAAGAGGACCAATGTAAAAATACCAGAATTGCCTATTGTGCTGGCTAATGATGAGCTAAAAAGGGCGTTCGAAAAGTATATTAAATGGCTGGTTGAATTGGGGAACAATACGATACCTCACAAGCATTACCTGAGCCTAAACCCAAACGCCCCGTTATTTGTCGATGACAATCTCAAGCCGTTCACTGTGCAACATAGAGGGGAAAGCATCAGCCCACACGCAATGAACAGGCTGTTAGATCAGTTAATTAAAAATGCAGGGCTCTGGGATGCAGGTGTAAGGCGTCTATCACTTGTTAGAACGTGCGTTATTGAGTCATATAAAGCAGGAATGAGCACAAATGATATCATGATCACAACAGGCTTTAGTGATAATTCTATTAGCAAGATCCTCGCAATGGATTATACGGCTTTTAGTCCGATTGCAGAGTGGTTTATCAAAAGAAAAGCAACAAAACAAAAAAGGTTAGAATCCTTCAAGTTGAGAAGAAAGTGGATGATATGACAAATAAAGAACAAGGCGAATTTTCAAAGTATTGCAAAGCTAATTGTGGCCTAGATGCAACAGAAGTCGCAGATCTCGCCCAGGTTCCACGCCGTACCTTTTATGATTGGTGGAAGACCCGCCGCCGCGCCGTTGAATTGATAGTGTTGGGTTTGAAAATAGAACGTGATAGCAAATAGTGTGCAGTATTCGCTCAAAATAACGTTGCATGTGAGCGGCAATCGCTCATAATAGTTTTAAGTTAATCAGATAAGGCGTACAGATGAGTCCAGCAATTTACCTAGAAAGAGGGTTTAAGTTCTTCTTTTTTTCCAATGAAGAAGCAAGAATGCATGTTCATGTCGTAGGGCATGAAGGCGAGGCAAAGTTCTGGTTAGAACCTGAAATTGGCTTAGCCAGCAGCTACCACCTTTCAGTTAAAGAGCTTTCTAAACTTGAGCGCAGCGTTAAGGATCACGAAGATGAAATCAGAGCAGCTTGGAATAAACACTTTGGCTAAGGTCTTGGGAGTTACTCCCCATGGTCTTTGGCTGTTTGCTAAAGGGGAGGAGCACTTCTTAAGTTTTGAAGCCTTTCCTTGGTTTAAGGATGCGGCTGTAAGCGCCGTCTTTAATGTTGAAGAGCAAGGTCGAGATGGTTTTTGTTGGCCAGATCTTGATGTGGACTTATCTATGGACGGTATTAAACACCCTGATAAGTACCCATTGAAAGCCAAGCACTGACAAAGGAAACAGGCACATGGAAATTGAGGGGGTAATTAGCTCTTTACGCTCGACTGATAGGTATGTTGAAACCATATTTCTTGAAGGTGGGTGTTACCAATTTCACCAGTTTCTGGCCGCTCTGTTTCCTGAAGCCAAAGCCCTGATTAATGTGGGGCGAGATCACGTTGTTACTCTACTAAATGACACTTGCTATGACATTACTGGAAAGGTTGAAAGCGCTGGGTATCATGAGTTGTCGAGAGAGGATTTATCGCTTGTAGAGAGCTGGAGCTTTTCAAGGACAAGACATAGGGGATATTTCCTGAATAAAGTAGGGAGAGCATTGTGCTGCACTGCCTGCATTAGATTACTCAACAGCCTCTTCTACTTTGTAGTTTTCTTTCCAATGCCTCGCGAGAGGCAGCATTAAAATGTGAAGAGCAAGCCACCATAAATACTTCGGAGCAGTTCCCCAATAGTTTGATGCAGGCATATACCCATGAGATAGCTAGTTTCTGAGATCTCCGTACATTTTATCTAACAGGATCACTTGCAGGTTACTTGTAATATCAGAGCCAAGCGTATCTATAATGGCTTGGTGTCCTAGCAATGCTTTTATGCTGCGTAATAACATGAAACCGATCGCTCAATAACATTGAAGACGATCACTTTTTTGTTTTCCAGTAGACCTAGAGTGTGAAAAACTGGGTTCAGCTAAACCAGCCGACTTGGGGGGGAGTCTGTAAGGCTGCCAGAATAAAAGCTATACCGTCACTAATAATGCGTCACTAGCTTATCGAAAAGAAACTGTTCAAAAATGCCTGTTTGCCCACCACTTGCCTATGGCTTTTACTCAATTTTAGTGGAGCTTCTTGGTTATGAGTACGAAAAACAGTGGTGTTTTCACTTTGCTGTTAGAGCTAAAAAATAGCCGTTTTGAAAGGCTTTATCGAGTAAATTTTCAATACCTTTTCTATTAATGGATACAATAGTGGCTATTTTTGCTTCTTTACCGCTACAATGGATATAACTGTATCCACTGAGTCGTTGCGGATGAATTTTACCTTACTTGATGATACCGATGTGAGCCAAGCCTATGCTGCTTATTTGCGTGAGTTACGCCAACGCGCAAAACTATCACGAACGGCATTGGCAGAACGCAGCTGCGTGCCTGCGTCCACCATTAAGAAATTCGAGCTGACAGGGCAAATTTCATTTCGCCAATTGCTGTTGCTTTGGCAGACTCTCGACTCATTGGATAGGCTTTATCAGCTCACGCAACCTAACAAAGAGCGCGTTGCTACCCCCATTAGCATTGATGAGGTCCTAAAAGATGAGTTTTAAACCCATTCAAAAACTCACCGTAACCCGCACGTTAAGCTCAGGTGAGCAGGTATCGGTAGGGGTCTTGGCTCAGAACCGGCAAGGCGTTTTTTTTCAGTATGCAGACAGCTATTTGCAGCAGTTTGGCAATTTATCGCCTTTTACTTTACAAGCTCATACGCAAGTTCAAGCAGCACCTAAACAACCGCATCAAGGTGTGCATGGCGTATTTGGGGATTGTTTGCCCGATGGTTGGGGCATGCTGTTACAAGATCGTATTTTTCGGCAAAAAGGGATTCTGCCTAATCAATTAACAGCGATGGACAGGCTGGCCTTTGTTGGTGATAAAGGCATGGGGGCGCTGTCTTTTTCTCCGGAGTCTGAGTTTTCAACCTCGACGCACGCTGATATTGATTTAGCAACCTTGGGCTTAGAAGCACAAACGCTGTTCGATTCTTCAATGTCAGGTTATATGGATGACAACAACGATGATTTAGATGGGCATACTCAACAAGTGTTGGCCGCATTAGTCGCTGGGGGGAGTTCGGGTGGAGCAAGACCAAAGGCGCAGATTTATATGCCTGCCGGGGAAACTCAGCATTGTCGAACCGTAGCCCAATCCGGTGATGAAGCTTGGCTGATTAAGTTTACCTCGAAAAATCTAGCGCTCGGTCATGAAGAAGGCTTGTGTGAGGCGGTCTATTTGCAAATGGCCGAGCAAGCAAAGTGCCAACCGCCAATTTGGCAACTTATTGAAGCACCAAATACAAGCGGTGCGCCTGCTTGGTTGGCGCTCAAGCGTTTTGATTACGTCACTGAACAGACCCATTTAAGCAGCAAGCGCAGTTCAGGCCGCTTGCATATGCACAGCGCCTGCGGGCTGCTGGATACAGACTTTCGAACGCCAAGTTTAGATTACATTGACTTGATCAAAGCCAGCCGTCAGCTGTGTAAATCTCCAGCCGCTGGGCAACTGCAATTTCGCCGCGCCATTTTTAATCTACTGTCGTCTAACCAAGACGACCACAGTAAAAACTGGGCGTCTTTGCAAGCTGATGATGGCCAATGGAATCCTGCACCTTTTTACGATGTTACGTACAGCCCACATCCATTTAACGAACACGCCACTGCAT
The DNA here is from genome assembly GCF_040310185.1 of Shewanella sp. T24-MNA-CIBAN-0130. Classification (NCBI taxonomy): domain Bacteria; kingdom Pseudomonadati; phylum Pseudomonadota; class Gammaproteobacteria; order Alteromonadales; family Shewanellaceae; genus Shewanella; species Shewanella sp. T24-MNA-CIBAN-0130. The sequence continues at coordinate 10,520 of NZ_JBEOPP010000048.1, forward strand.
TCGGAGGTTATGGCAAAGCGCCACCGATTAAGGTGATGCAAAAACTTGCGAGCAGTGCAGGCTTTTCGAATTGGAGTGATGCAAGGCAAGTTATTGAAGAAGTTGCTGAAGCACTCAGCCAATTTACTTATCTTGCACAGCAACAAGGGACCAGTAAAACGACAGTATCTGCGATTGCTAAGACATTGGATCAGCGCAAACAGGAAAACGCAGTGCTTTTTCTACAATAATAAGAAGGGACACAACAATGAAGCTTGGTCGTAACGATCTTTGCCATTGTGGCAGCGGTAAAAAATTTAAACGTTGTTGTATGAGCAGCCTCTCCAAACAACATGCCCAAGTCTTTGATGATGTCGACGCCATGCTGGCAATGAAACCAAATTTGAGCCTTGATGAACTCAACGCTGCTTTACAGCACAAAGTCCAGGATCGCAATAATCAACCTCATCCCGATTTTTGTGGTGTGACACCAACGCAAATGGCCAATTGGCTTTATGCGCCTTTCGATGAATTACAGTGGGTGACAATCAGCACACCATATGAGCTGTTGGCCAGCCCTGTGATGCGTTATCTAGCTCTCATTCTTGATGAGGCCATGGCGCAAGATGGATCATTCAAAGCCACGAGCAAAGGCAACTTATCGGCTAAATTGGTCAAACAGGCCAGTGAGTTATTGCCTGAGTTTGCCGTTGCTCAATTCGAGCGTCACATTAGTATCAGTGAGTTTGCAGGTAGTAACGAAGATAAGTTTAATGCTTTGCACTACGCCAGAGTGCTAGCCGAAATTAGTGGCATTATTTATCGACGCAGCGGCCGCTACCATGTGAAAAAATCAGCGCAAAAACAGTATCAGGCCGAAGGTATACAAGCATTTTTCAAACCTATGTTAGAAGCTGCAATCAGCAAATATAACTGGGAGTATTTGGACGGTTTTGAATACGATATCGACTTGCGACCCTTTTGGTTGTTCATGCTGTGGCGTATTCAAAGCCACAACAGTGTGGATCAGCTGGTTGAAGAGGTTATGACGGCTTTCCCCGATTTACGACAGTCTTTCCCTACGGAAGATGACTTCTCGCCAGAAAGAAGTTTAAGCATACTCATTGAATCACGTTTTATTGAGCGATTTTTACAGTTTTGGGGATTTGTGACCATTGACCCAAGACGTTATTTAAACGCTGAACCCGTCGCCAGAGTGGTTCAGGTACAGCCTTTGTTAAAACACACCTTTCAATTCACCATTAACGCATAGCAAGGTCATCGTGAGCGAATATCAATACTATAAATTCGAGCTATTGGATGGGTACTTGGATGCTAAGGCACGCCAATCACTCAGAACCGTTTCAAGCCGCGCTGAGATCAGCGCGACGTCCTTTCAGGTGTATTACACCTACAGTGACTTAAAGGCAGAACCCGCTGAGCTGATGTTAACATACTTCGACATTGGTTTTTACTATGCCGATTGGGGCACAATCGATGCTTACATCAAGCTACCAGCAGGAACTCTTCCTGATGCGTTACTTGGTTTTTCACGTGATGGGTTTCATGTACACGAAAGTGAAGAATGGCAATTGCTGATTTTTTCCCTCGAGGAGTATTATGAATATTTTGACGATGAAAATGCTAACGACTTTTTCCAGTATTTAGCTGGTTTACGCAGCGAGTTAATCCAAGGTAATTGGCGCCTTGTGTACTTTATGTGGCTCAAAGCGTTAGATTGTAATGACGAACTTGAGGAAATACCTTTAATTCAATTCGATTTTGAGCATCTTAGTGAGGAATTACAGGCTTTTTCTGCGTTGTATGATATTTCCTTAGCTTGGGTTAAAGCACTTGCGATGGTACTGAACGATCAACCACGTCACCAAGCAAAACAAGCCCAATTTCAGTATGATGTGTGGCTGCATAATCTCACGGAAGCGGAGAAAAACACGCTATTAAGCACGCTTTTTGAACAAGGCCAGCTAACCCGTCATCAAGCCTTAGCGATGACGCGAAAAGAATCTGCCAACAAAGACGAAACCTATCAGTATTGGTTAACCCCCGACGTGATTTCTTCTTACTTTGAACAAGCTCAAAGCCAATTACAGCAGGAGCAAGCCGCAGCGCTCGCAAAAAAAATGGCGATTGAAAAAGCGGAAAAAGAGAAGATGTTGACGGATCTCTACAATCAGCGTGAGCGCTGCTGGCAGCAAGCACAAGAGCAAGCGGATCGAACTTGCGCCAGTGGTTACGATGCGGCATCACGCGATTTGCATCAGCTGAACGAAGCCTATCAGTTCAAAGGGGATCGTCCTGCTTTTGAACAGAGTTTCAAATGCTTCATTGTGGCTAATAGTAGCCGTAAAGCGCTGTTAAACCGGCTCAAAGATCTACTTTAATAGGGCGTCCCGTTTCGCCCCTTTCTGTAGTACAAACATGTGATAGCCAAACTCGCCTAGTTAGCGTCAATCACCCTAAGCAGCAATACACCCACCTCGTCAGCAGCGGGTTTTGCGTTTGCCCGAGGTGAAGGTAAAAACTGGTTTTGGCCGCAGTACCATATTATGCCCCTGTTTATACAAAGAGAGAGGCCAACGGTGAATTTCCTCTTTGCTGAGCATCCTGTCTTTACTAGACTCAACGCCACGGGCATCATCTACTGTAAATGGATTATGCGTTTGCCCCAAGAGGACTTTTGCCAAGCATTAAACATTCCGCTAGCGAGAAAATATGAAAGCCACGGCGGTCCCGATATTGAGCAGATTATGTCATCTTTATTAGGCTCCACCAATTCAGAGCAAGATCGAGTTAACTTCATGAAGTCTCAGGTGCTGTTTTGGCTATTAGCGGCAACCGATGGTCACGCTAAAAATTTCTCACTTTTTATTGAGGCGGGTGGTGGGTATCGACTAACTGTGGTCGAGTAATAAAGTGCCATACCAAGTATTAAAGTATCATACTGGTTGCTCAGCGGTTCATTTTTCTCGACATATTAGATAAAACAGCCCTTTAACCATAAAGCCAGACTTTAACCATTGTTCCTAGGTTCATCTGGTGATACAGATGGTTCACTCAAAAGCGGTGAACAGCGCTTCATACGACCTCACGTCGCACGCCCCAATGTGAGCTACGGCTCAAGTTGTGTTTTTTTGGGGGGGTTACTGATTTTAAAATACAAAAAGTAATGGGTGATAAGAGGCAACACTTGACCTCATTGTCTTGCGCGAGCTACTCACCTCAGCTAGCCTTCAAGCACAAAAAGGCCGCTATTAAGTGGTTTTTTGTATCTTAATCCAACATGCCTATGCATCTGAGTCAGTTTTGGCCTATTCTTATAGTATAAATCAAGACTAGAAGTGAGATTTGCTATGAAAATGCCTGAAACGAGTTTTTTTGAATGGCAACGTCAATTCAGCTCTGAAACTGATTGCTTAAATCACATTAAGAAAATGAGATGGCCTAATGGTTTTGTTTGCCCTAGATGCTCTTGTGAGCATGCCTATGAGCTTACAACCCGCAATGTATATGAATGCAGTCAATGTCATAAACAAACATCGGTCACAGCTGACACATTATTCCACGGTAGCCGTATTCCTATCACTAAGTGGTTTTGGGCAATCTACTTTTTAGGCTCAGATAAAGGCAGTATTTCAGCATTAAGATTGAGCAAGCACATTGAAGTTAATTGGCGAACGGCACGTTTGATATTAAGTAAGCTGAGAACGGCTATGGGCCATAGAGACAGCTTATATAGACTGTCAGGCGTTATTGAAATTGATGATGCGTTAGTGGGTGGCAAAAGGAAGGGCAAGCGTGGACGTGGAGCAGAAGGTAAAACACCTGTTTTAGTTGCCGTTGAAAGCAAAGGAGAAAGAGCTGGATTTATTGCTATGCAGGCTGTGAATAGCGTTTGCCATGATAGTGTTGAAAAGTTCGTTGCCAAACACTTAACGAGACAGCAAGAAGTGCATACAGACGGCTTACCTGCGTTGAACATTATAGATAAGACTCAACAACATGAAGCGAGGGTTACCCCCAGTGAGCTTGTTGATGAATGGCTGCCTTGGGTTCATATTGCCATTGGTAACTTAAAGGCATTTTTACTTGGGACATTTCATGGTGTTTCAGGAAAGTACCTGCAAGAATATCTGAGCGAGTTCTGTTATCGGTTCAATCGTAGACAAATGGAAAGAGAAATACCTAACAGATTGTTAAATTTGGCAATAATTCACACGCCAATACATTCTTACTGAGCCAAATGCATAGGCATGTAAACTTATAAACTTACTAGCATATTTTGGTCGCTTACTTTTGAGTGCAGAACAATCTCCAGTATCGTTTTGGGAATATTTTGGCTATTCGTCTATTGAAGTTTTACGTCTTACACGTTTACATCAGGTCGGCGAGAAATGAAGCTATTCCGTCAACTTAACCTTATTTCAATGATTACAGCCAATAAAACTTTGTAGAATACAAACCAATAAACCCAAGATTACATACAACGATAGAAAAAACTTATCACATGCGCTTGAGCCTTGTTAGTATTGAACTTATGTACATAGTAAGGCGTATTGATGGCGTGAAGATGATTGATGAGATTTCAGCGACTATCATGCGCTATTACCAGAGTATTTAAATCGAAGAGGGAACTCCTGATGCACAAATCATCTAATAACATTCCACAGCAAGCATTTGATTGGTATGACTCCTATGCACACGGTGGTATGGACCGTAGAACATTCATTGGCAAACTTGGCTCGTTAGTGGCATTAGGTTATTCAATGAGTGTGCTGACTTCGGCATTATTGCCTAATTATGCGCTAGCTGAGCAAGTGTCATTTAATGATGCCGACATTAAAGCCACTTACACTCAATTTGATTCGCCTTTAGGTTATGGCAAAGGCCAGGGCTATTTAGTCGAGCCCACAAGTAAAACAGGGTTATTGCCCGTTGTATTAGTCGTTCATGAAAATCGTGGTTTAAATCCATATATTGAAGATGTTGCTCGCCGTTTAGCGAAAGCGGGGTTTATTGCTTTTGCTCCTGATGCACTTTTTTCACTAGGCGGTTATCCTGGTAATGATGATGAAGGCCGGGCAATGCAGCAATCATTAGACCGCAGCAAAATTGAACAAGACTTTGTTGCGGCCGCCCAGTTTTTGAAAACGCATCAACGCAGTAATGGTAACTTAGGTGCGGTGGGATTTTGTTTTGGCGGCTATATTGTTAATTATCTCGCGGCAGTTGATTCAAATTTGATTCAAGCCGGTGTTCCATTTTATGGCACTCCAGCAGCAAAAGAATTAAGACAAAATATTAAAGCGCCATTATTAATTCAATTAGGCGAGTTAGATGAAAGGGTTAACAATACTTGGCCCGAGTACGAGCAAGATTTAAAAGCATTTAAGGTACCCTATACCATGCACATGTATAAAAAAGCCCATCACGGATTTCATAACGATTCGACCAGCAGATATGATGAAATTAATGCGGAATTAGCATGGCAGCGGACTGTTGATTTTTTTAATAAAAATATTGGCTAAGTACTTATTTATAATTTATTTTCTATATGGATGCCGATAAATTAAAGCCAATTTTTATGATGGTACCTTTGTCTAATTCAGACTGTACATCAATCGTCGCATTGTGTTGTTTTAATATCTGCAACACAATCGACATTCCTATACCAGTGCCAGTGCCTACAGGCTTGTTAGTATAAAAAGCATCAAACATTCTTTGTTGCACTTCAGGAGACATACCACAACCATTATCGATAATATTGAGTTGAATCATACCGTCATGCTGCGCCAGTTTGATGGTGATGATCGCGCTATTATTTGCTGGCTGTTCACAGGCTTGAATGGCATTAACCAAGATATTGACCAGCACTTGGTTAAGCTCTCCTGAATTAAACCGAATTTTAGGTACTTTGCAAAGTTCTTGTTTAACTTGAATATTTTTTAGTTTTGGGCCTAATAATTTGACTGCCATATCAATGGCACCAGACAAATCAATTTCTGTTAATTCTTCGGAGTCTGTTCTGGCAAAGAACAACAGATTTTTAACAATATCTTTAATGCGAAAAAAACCTTGATCGTTATCGGTGATAAGCTCTGGTAAGTCTTCTGTAATAAAATGGATAGTATTTTTGTCGCTTTGACTTAACTGTTCTTTAGGGATTACCTCAATTAAGTCGTTCACATAACTGTTTAATGTGGTGACATTACTGATCACAAACGCTAATGGGTTATTGATTTCATGAGCTACACCAGCAGCGAGAGTCCCCAATAAGGCTAATTTCTCTTGTTGTATCAGTGACTGCTGTTGATTTTTAATTTGTTTAATCTGCTGTTCTAACAACATATTTTTTTCATACACTTGTCTAGTGTAATCTTCTAACAATTGCTCAACTTCAACTCGGGCTTTCTTTTCTCGATGGTAGGCAATGTAATATGGGTTAGATTTATCAATCATTTTTTAACTCTATATTTAAGATGCACTGTTCAGCACCTTGATGCATGCAGGTGTCATGTTTGATGCTAATATTTTGATGATAATAATCAGCTGCACCAAAGATAAGCCCTTCAGCACAAAAACATAATTTACGCGGAGAATCGTATTTGAGTTCAATATTATGGTCATCGATCATTGTCGACATGATGGTAGGTAATGAGGGCTCATCGTAAAGCTTATTCACTTCTACGTGGATGATATTATGAATGCCCATAACGAGTGACGTAAAGTCTGTGAAACGTTCAACAACGGCAGTATGGTTTGCAGCCAAGCCTGAAAATAAAAATTGGCCAAAGGCTTTTATGACATCTTGTAAAGGAAGACCTAAAATCTCGGAGACTTCTGTTGCGATGGCAAATAACTCATTTTCTGGATAGTTGATAGCCGAAACATATACTCTGTCCGCAGGCGCATGTTTTTCCATTAAGTCATTCCATACACCCATACCACATTGTTCAACTATCATGTCTTCAAGTACGTTAAAAATGATACCTTTCATAAAAACCTCAATAGTAATAGATGCTTAACTTGTTAATGGAAAGTTGTGTCTTATTTGTCTTCTGATGATTATGTCAACTAAAATGAATTAACACCACTGTTTATAAAAAATACTCTATTAAATTTTGACTTTCTGTAAGACTACATCATAATCTAAAGGACAAATGAGACAACCTGGAGATTATAATGCCTATACCTGTAACCATTGCAGATGATTCGATGATGTCAAGAAAAGTAGTTAGGCGTGCACTCCCTGTTGATTGGGATGTTGAAATCACCGAAGCCAAAAATGGCAAAGAGGCAATTGAAGCGGTTGAAGCAGGCAAAGCAGAAGTGCTTTTTTTGGATTTAACTATGCCCGAACTGGACGGATTTGGTGTCCTAAGCTATTTACAGGAACATCATGCTAAAACAGTTGTTATTGTGATTAGCGCGGATATTCAACCCGAAGCTAAAAAATTAGTCGATCGACTTGGGGCATTTCGCTTTTTACATAAACCGCTACAAGCAGAGCAATTATCGCAGGCTTTATCTGACGTGGGGTTAATATGAATGACTATTTAAGTGAAGAACAGCGTGATGCTTTGCAGGAGCTAATGAACATTTCTATGGGGCAAGCAGCCAATTCTCTTGCGAGACTGATTGGCGCTAAGATTACACTTTCTATTCCTCAAATATCGTCAGTTACCCCTACAGAGTTTGTTGAGATGATCAACTTAGACACCATGTGGCATACCAGGCAGTCTTTTCTGGGTACAGTGAAAGGGGAAGTACTTTCCCTGCAATCCAAACAGGGCTGTGAAGCCATTGCTGAATTGATGGATTACGAATTGCCATTGTCTAACATTACCCAAGAAGAGTTATTACTGGAATTATCTAATATTCTTGCAGGGGCCTGCTTAAATGGTTTTGCACAACAATTAACACTGAATACAAAATTAAGTATGCCAACAGTATTTGACCCAACACTTCTTTCTGCGGGTCATTATCGCTGGGGCAACACATTATTAATGGAAGTTGAATTTAAAATAGAATCTAGTCGATTTGATTCTAAAATCATGATTTGTTTAGAAGCTGACTCAATTTCGATTGTTTTAACCAAATTAAATGAGTTATTGGAGTCATGATGGCAACAGAGTCCATGTTACAGAATCTAACCGCAAAACTTCCATTAGGTGTTTGTGTGCTTAATGATCAGTTTGAGATTGAGTATTGGAATGACTTTTTTGCCGATCGCCTCAAGATTAGCAGCGATGATGTTAGAGGGCTGAATTTATTAGAGATGTTTCCAGACCAAGCTACGTATTTAAAGAAAAAAATCAACAGTGTCTTTATATTAAATAATGCCAGTTTTTCTTATTGGGAACATAAGCCGCACGTTTTTGTGTTTGGCAGTAGCCGTCCAATTACGGGTGAAGAAACCTTGATGTATCAAAATATTGAGTTTCTACCATTGGATGTGTCCAATAATACGGTTAAAACAGTCTGTATGATTGTGCAAGATGTGACTGAACTTGCCAGTTATTATCAAGGCCAAAAAGGATTAACTCAACAACTGGCGCAAGAACATTCTGTTTTGCTAGAGTTAAACAATAAACTTGAAGCTGCACAGAATCAATTATTGCAATCAGAGAAAATGGCTGCAATTGGACAATTAGCCGCTGGTGTTGCGCATGAAATTAATAATCCGATTGGCTTCATCTTTTCAAATTTACAAATTTTACAAGATTACTCGAGTAAGCTACTAAAACTGGTTAGTTTTTATGAAAAAGTGATAGATAAAACCAAAAATCAAACTTTTATTAATCTTCAACAAGACATGCAACAACGCATGCAATATCCTTTTTTACGCGACGATATGCCAGATTTAGTCAGTGAATCTATCGAAGGTATTGAACGGGTAACCGATATAGTCAGAAGCTTGAAAGCATTTTCTCATGTTGATAGCAGTGAATGGGAAAACTGTAATGTCATTGATGGCATCGAAAGCACCTTAAAAATTGCCAATAGCCAATTTAAACACAAAATCGAAATTCATCGCGATTATCAAGAGTCTGTACCTCTATTGTTATGCCAGCCAATGCAACTGAATCAGGTATTTCTTAATATATTGGTCAATGCGGCACAAGCGATCGAAAATAAAGGCCACATTTATATCTCAGTGCGCGGCGATGATACTGAGGTCACTATTGAGATAAAAGATACCGGCAGTGGTATTAGCGACAGCGCGATACGTAAAATATTTGAGCCTTTTTATACGACCAAACCCGTAGGTCAGGGCACTGGTTTAGGCCTGTCCTTGTCCTACAGTATCATTCAAAAACATAACGGTAAGATATTGGTTAGTTCGTCTGTGAATGTTGGCACGACTTTTACCATCATTTTACCCTTATTACCGCCAGGTAAAATTGATAAAACACATCTAAGCATCTGAATCTGTAATTAATTTATTTAAACTAGAATTGAATTTTTTACATACGTCATGTAGGTTTTCTCCAGCCTTTAAGCCTATTTCGGCTTGTTTTGCTGATTCGCTGACATTATCTAACCCTAAGCAAGCACTGGTTCCTTTAATTTTGTGAAATAAATTCTTAACTTGATCGTGATCTGAACTTGATGCAAGTAAGATGAGTTGGTCGGGAATTGCTCGTAAACTATCTAGATACTCTAGGCGTAAGTTTTTAATTTCATTTAACATGTCTAACTCGTCTTGTGTTTTTACATCGTCGTTATCTGGTTTTGATGCGTTGGTTTGATGCTTGTCAAAACATCGAGTGATGGTTTGCAATAATTGCGTTTTATCAATGGGTTTGTTCAATACTGCATTGAAAGGCGAGACGGTATTCGGTGAGTGTTCTTCTTTAAATACGTCCGCATTTAATGAAATAATGGGTTTGGTAAAGTGCCTGTTTCTTAACATTTGGGCAGCCTGGTATCCGTCCATAATGGGCATTTGTTGATCCATGATAATAATATCTGGCTGATCTTTGTCGACGATATCTACAGCCTGCCTACCATTTTCAGCAAATAATATTTTCATTTTTAACGGTTTGACATAAACAGCAATGAGTTGGCGTATATCCTCTACATCATCAACAATAAGCAGTGTGCCGCCTAATACTCGTTGAGTAAATGTTGTCGAATTAATGTGTTCTAGTGGCTTACTCATGGGTCTTGTATTGGTAGTAGGCAACGTTAGTGTGAAAGTGGATCCTTGACCCAATTTACTTTTCACGGTTAATAATAACCCCATGGCATCAGCGAGTTGTTTACTGATATACAATCCTAGGCCAGTGCCACCATAATCCCGGCTTATGCTTACGTCTGCTTGCTTAAATGCTGCAAATAGAGTGAGCTGTTGTTCATCACTCATTCCAATACCTTCATCTATGATTTGAACAGTACAAGTATTATCAGGTGATTTATGTGCTTTTAGTATAATCGTGCCATTGGCTGTAAATTTAACGGCATTACTGAGTAAATTAAGTATAATTTGTTGTAGCCTAAAGGGATCAACCATGACATATAAGTCAGAAATGTCCTCTATTGCGCACTGTATTGATAGGCCTTTAGATTTAGCAATTTGTGATGAACTATCAATTGAATTCACTAGAAAGTCTCTAAGGCCGATAGGCTGTAAATCAAACGTCATTTTACCTTCATCAATTTTAGCGGTATCTAAGATGTCGTTAATAACATTTTGTAGATGTAAGGTATTTTGCTGAATACGGTTCAACACTTGCTGGGTTTCACCATTTGTGTGGTTAAGTAACTCTTCTGTGAATCCTTTTATGATAGTGATAGGTGTGCGTATCTCATGGCTCATATTCGCTAAAAATCGAGTCTTGATAGCTGCTAATTGATTTGCTCTGTCGCGCTCTTGTTCTAGTTGTAATGTTCTTTCTTTCACTCTGTCTTCTAATTGATTGTTCAACGCTTTGACTTCAGCCATTGAATTCATCATTGCTTCTCTTGAATTAATAACACGTTCATTAAGGTTGTTTATACTTTGAGTCAGTATCTCAAATTCTCGCGCCGAATAGTTAAAATGCAGCGGTTGATTGATTCGTTTATCAGTGCCTAATTGATGTGTGAATTCTGTAATTTTTTCGAGTGTTTCAGTATAGTTATGCACTAAACGACCTGATAATGCAGTGATATATTTCAATACTAATAATGAAGATAACATTGCGATACTAAGATAAATTAAATAGCGAACAATAAAAGGGGTTGTTTCTTGATAATGTATTGTTGACCAATTTAATTTGTCTAATTTGCTTTTTACTAGTATGTAACGAGCATCTGTTGTGAAAACAATGGATTTTGCCGTGCTAAAAAACAACTGTTGCAGTAATGAAGGATGATATGGTTCAAATATTGCGTGTTCATTCCAAACATCGCCTAATTCTCCTAAGTGATTGCTTCCCCATATCTTTTTTGACTGTCGATCAAGTATAATCGTGTTTGGACTGATGTTATCAGTAAACGATAATGTTTTGGTGAGAGTGTCTAGAACGACCGAAACTTCGACTACGCCATCAAAAATACCGTTTAGATAAATAGGTGCGCTCACGGCAAAAAGCAGGTCTTCTCCGAGGGCTCTACCTTTAAAACTCTCACTCACAAAGCTGGTATTAATTGTTTTGGGTTGACTGAAATAACTGCGGTCAGTAACAGACACATTGTTAATCGGTAGTTTCGATACACCAGCTTTGTAAAATTGCGTCACGATGCCATTTTTATCGGTCACCAGTGTGGAGATAAATTCAGGTTCCTGGTCGTTAAGTGTTTGGAGAGTATGTGTATCTATATTTTTATGTCCTAAGCTGGCAACGAGCTCAGTATTACTGATATATCGTTCTATGTGCTGCTTTATTTTTGACACAAACACATTTTGCTCATCTTGATAAAATTGTAGTTGCGATGATAAATGCAGTCCGATTGCTGCTTGCAAAATAAATGCAATCAATATTGTGCATGGCACTGCACTGTATAGTCCAATTCGGTGACTCAGTTGAAGACGCAAACTTTGCTGTTTTTGATTTAATGGGGTGATGGTGATGGTATTAAGCATCAATGCGGTTTTGGTACACAGGGCAAAAAGACAGCAATGTAACATGGTGGCAATGATCCATAACATCGTTGTACTTTTTAAAGAATCATTACCCAATAGGTAATCAAGGGTAAAGATTGATATGGAATATATACAAAATATGGGCCATAAAGACTGCTTAAGATTGAGCCTAAGCCACATAAGAAACATTAACTGTAAAACGCAATTACCAATAACTAATGGACTTTCTAGTGGTAAGCAAACAATGATTAACGATAATAACGACCAAGTGAAACCTAATCGAAATAGTATAATTGAAAACGCAATATTACCCACAAGAAACGGCACTACAATGGGAATGTCAATTGCCATGGTATTAGCAATCAAGCCAAGTGATGTGGCGTAGATAAAGAACCACATGCGTCTTGTAGAAAATGCCTTTGAGAAAAACAGTTTTATTAACATGTTCTTCATAATAATTCACCGTTAAAACATATGTGGATAAATAGTAACAATGTAGATGCGATTATCGAGTTATACATTCTTTTGTACTGCCTGATCAGGACACTTTTCAACTTTCTCTGCTTTTATCAGTAACGTTTCTTTGTGCCTCTTTTCATAACTCTGTAAGTTATTGATTGTTTTAGCACAAAAGACATGTCCCTTTGGTAGTAATAGCATATGCTTACGATTATAGAGATTTTGACTAAGTCGCATACCAATAGATATTTCTCCTATGTGTATGCCATTTGAGAACTCTTCTTCGGAATAATGAATGTTTTCTTTATTATTTTCATTACTAAATATTAACTTTCCCAATGCTTCAACCACTTTTGGGTCGTATAAAATACCTTGTTGAAGCATTATCAGTTTATATACTTGTTCTTTTGTCGGCTCTTGAATATTTTTTTTAGGCAGAAATTCATGCCAAAAATCTCTAGCAACGGATAAAATTCGCGATCCTATGTGAATATTTTTGCCCGCTCTCTGTAAAGGCTCTCCGGTACCATTATATTGTTCATATTGACTAGCAATAATTTCACTCATTACAGATAAATGAACGGCAGGTGTTAAAATCTCTTCTGCTAATTGAGGATGACGCATAAAATGTTTTTGGTCAGCACTAGTCAGTTCATCATATGGCTTATTCAGGCAATAAGAAGGTAACCCTAATTTGCCTAGCTCGGAATATAATCCTGCTTTAGTAATAATTTCGACTCCAGGTGGAGTGATGCCTAATAGGTTAGCGATGTTATTGCAGGTTTCACTGATTTTAAGTGCAAACTGACCGTTTATTTCCGGATTGATACTAATTAAATTATAAAGCACTTCTAATGTGGCTTTCTGTTCATTACCTCGATTATTGGCCAAGGTTTTATATTGTTGTAAACTTTGTTTTAGTTGTTGGGTTCGTTGCTGTACCGTGTCTTCTAGATTGGTATTCAATTGTTTTAGTTGTTTATTTTGAACTGCAATTTTCTTTGTCAGTTCTTTATTTTTTTTAATTAGGCGATAAGTCTCTAGCCCCTCATTAACTTGTGCAAGTAGTTCAGTATTATCCCAAGGCTTTTGAATATAACGATGAATTTTACCGATATTAATGGCCGTAACAGTAGATTGAATATCCGAGTATCCAGTCATCAAAATACGATAACTGTCAGGCTGCATTACGGCTGCTTGTGCAAGAAACTCTGCACCTGTCATATTTGGCATTCGCATATCAGAAATGATCAGGTTCACTTTGTGTTGTTGCATTATTTCTAGTGCTTGTTTACCACTAGACGCTTGTAATAGTTGAACATTTGATGAAAAAAACACACGTTGTAAAGACTTTAAAATACTGGTCTCATCGTCTACACATAAAATTACAGGTAAATCTGCAGTTTCTAATTGTTTCATATGTTCCTAAATTTCCGATGTCTTCAATGTCTCATTTGTCTCATTGATTAAGTTATGCTATAAATGACAACTAATCAAGTTTTATGATGAGTGATAAAATATGAAAACGTTACGACCCAGTGTCATTGCGCAGTATTGTGATGTGCATCATAGGACTGTTAGTCGTTGGATTTCGCAAGGTCGGTTAAAAGGACATAAATTGCCGGGTAGGGGTAATTACCGAGTGCTACTGGACGATTTTATTTTGTTTTTACAACAACAAAAAATGCCAATGCCTGAAGAATTAATGAGTTACTGTGAGGATATAGAGACTAATTCCGACTCAGGTTCTGCATCACCAAAACGTATCTTAATTATTGATGATGAAACTGAAATTAGAAATGCAATACGCCGAGTTTTATCATCAAGCGGTTATTATTTCTCTTTTGCCGCAGATGGATTTCACGCGGGAGTTAAATTACTCAGTGATAAACCTGATTTGATTACACTTGACCTTGCAATGCCTAGTTTAGATGGTTTTGAAGTATTGCAATTTATCCGTCAACAGCCAGAATTAGCGGAATTAAAAATCCTTGTGTTGTCTGGATTATCTGAACATGAATTGCAAAAAGCCTTAGATTTAGGTGCTGATGCGGTATTATCAAAACCGTTTGATAACGACAAGCTGCGATCTTTAGTCAACAGTCTTTTAATTAATGGGTAAAATTATGAAGCAAAAGCTACTCATTGTTGATGATGAACAGTCCATATTACGAGCGTTAAAAAGATTGTTCACGCGTGTAGGTTATCAAGTATTTATTGCTGATAACGGTAAAGAAGCCTTAGAGATCATGTCTAAAGAAGCATGTCCTGTCGTTATTTCAGATTATCGTATGCCTATGATGAATGGGTCTGATTTACTGCTAGCAATAAAATCTATGCAACCTAATACGGTGTGTATGGTGCTTAGTGGTTCGTCTGATTTTAATTCTATATTAACACTGCTTAACTCTCGTACTGTATTTCGTTTTTTACAAAAACCATGGGACGACAATGCACTTGTTATTGAGGTTGAGGAGGCCTTTTGTCAATACAACAGTAAACAACAGAGAAGTATTATTGCCGATCTACTCGCCAGCAGTGATGAAGCTGTAATCGAGCTTTTTCCACATGGTCAAATAGGTAGGTTCAATGGCTTATCTAAAAAGATACTTGCAATAAAAAACGAAAATACATTATTAAATGACCTGTTTCCGTATTGTACTGATCGTTGCATTGACTATTTATTTACCCCCAACGATGAACCCCCGATATTACAAACAACTCAAGGCGAAAATGTCATGTTTAGCCTTAAGCATGTGACCGATAATTCTAGATTTTTTTCCATTTCAATGGCGTCAGACTGTGATAATAATGTCCTTTGTGAGTCAAAAACGCTAATCGATCAAATAAGATTATTAAGCAATGCACAAACATTACTTGAGACAGATAAATCATTTGCTTTGGTGGCTATACATCTAAAAAATTATGGCTATTGGGCTGATATGCTTGGCGATATTGATTCTGTTGCATTATTTAATGAGATACACACAACATTAATAATGGAATGTGAAAGGTTTAATCACCGAATATCTGTATTACCGAATGAATATTTTGTAATCCTTATTGCTAACTATGAATCTGAGATTGAATTACACAGTCAACTAGATAATATTTTATCATCGTTTACTGGCAACAAATATGTTGAAAAAACCGTACGCATTGAATTTACGATTAGCTATTGCATTGCTCCAAACGATGGCGCAAGTGCACAGCAGTTATTCAGCAATGCATTGGTCAGTAACAGACTGCATATTAATGGAAATCCTCATTTTTACATGCGTTTTGACAACTCAATCATCGAGCAGAAACGCAAACAATTATTTACAAGTAAAGCCTTATATCATGCCATTGAAAATCAAGAGTTATTTTTAAACTTTCAACCTAAGTACGATTTAAGATTACGTAAAATTGCTAGTTGTGAAGTACTGTTACGCTGGAATAGTCCAGAGTTAGGAATGGTCTCTCCAGACGTATTTATTCCAATAGCGGAGCAAGAAGGGCAAATTATTGAAATAGGCTACTGGGTAATTGAAAAAACCTGTTTAGCGATTTCAAATTGGCTTAAAAACGGAATCGTTCTCGATCATGTTGCTGTTAATATTTCTGGAAAGCAATTATCTGAACCCGATTTTATACCAAGAGTCGAAGCGTTATTGAAAGGTTTCGATATCGACATGTCAATTCTCGAGTTTGAATTAACAGAGTCATGGTTGGTTGATAATATTGAAGAAAGTGCAGAGAAACTGGCTAGACTTAAAAAAGCAGGGATCAGTATTGCGATTGATGATTTCGGTACGGGCTATTCATCTTTGTCTTATTTATCAAAATTGCCAATCGATGTGCTTAAAATAGATCGGTCTTTAATCATCGACATTGCCAGTAATTTAAACACTCAAAGCATGATCGCTAACATTACTCGTATGGCCCATGATTTAGGTATGAAAGTGGTGGTTGAAGGAGTAGAGTATTTTGACCAAATTCCAATTCTTGAACGGCTGAATTGTGACATTATCCAAGGCTATGTTATTGCTCGCCCTCAAATAGAGGAGCAGTTTATTTCTTTAATTTCTGATCCTAATTTTTCAGTTGCCAGATTAATGGGTGATTTATGAAAACATTAACTGTACTGTTTATTGATGACGATATTTTTATGCTTAAAGCGCTAAATAGAGTCGCAAGTCGTCTCAAACCACATTGGCAATTTTATTTATGCAGTGATCCACTTCATTGGCAGCAGGCTTTGCCTGATGGTGCCATTGTCGATACCGTGATTTGTGATTACTTAATGCCAGATATTAATGGTGATGAGCTGCTAAAACAGGTTTCTCAAATAATGCCGTCGGCATTACGGGTGTTATTAACCGGTGACACCGCCGAGGATGTTGTGTCTAAAGTAACAGAAATTGCCCATTTTGTGTTGAAAAAACCTTTTACACAACAAGACATAAATGATGTTTTTTGCTCATTAGAACACTTAAATACCCTAGATATAGAACAACCTTTACGAAATAAACTGGGTCGTATCGGGTACTTTTTTGCATTACCAGATATCGCGAGACAAATTCAGTCTATGTTCGCCAATGAAGAAGTTGATATCTCTCATGCCGCGGACATAATTCACCAAGAAAGTGTTATCGCTGCCAAGCTGATACAAATCGCAAACTCAGCTTTCTTAGGCTACAGCCGCAAGACTGTGAGTTTGGAAGAGGCCGTAAAACGTTTAGGTCTTAAAATGACTGAAACGATCGTTGTTAGTATTGTTGTTGATCAAGCATTAGCCTTAAGAGTGCCAGAAAAAGCACATAAAAAAATTAATGAATGGTCATTTAATTATTCTCGATTATGTCGTCAGTTAAGTAAGTCGATGGGATTTAGCGTTGAGCAGCAAGATGTTGTTTTTATAGCTGCTTTACTCAGTGGTATTGGTCATTTAGTGCTAATGTCTGAAACAAACGAGCATGTTGATTTTGATTCAAATGACACTCATATCATGCTTGCAGATGCGACTGTCTTGACGGTTTATATCTTGACACTTTGGGGTTACCCACTTGATCTATGTGAACTGATTTTAATGCAAGATAAACCGGATTTTAATGCCACTGGATTAAACGTGAATACTCTGGGATTAATTTTGTATGTTGTTAATTTATCATTAACTCATCAACTCGATGAACCGTCAAAAAATGAACTGTTAAATTTAGTTGTCGATGTCGATATTAGGCAATGGATCAGCAACTCTTAGTGTATAAAATTGATTGAACAGTATTTAGGTTTATTAGGTGAACATAGCAATTTACTGCAAGAACACAGTTTGATGGATAATTATCTGCAGTGTTAATTAAACGGCAATATATAAGGGGGCATGCCCTTATATATTGCGTGAAAAAATATAGTTGGCATTTAAGCTCAATCATTACCTATATGAATGTCAATTTTTCTCTATCCGAGTATTTGTCGCCGCAATAATCATTTTGTTTCTAAGCCATTTGTTAGCCGGTTCTTTGTCGACGTTTACATGCCAATATAAATGCACGCCAATATCAGGTAATTCCACTGGCATAGGGTAAATAGCAATATCAAGCATCTTGCTATACATGGCTGCGGCGGTTTTAGGTAATGTGAGCAACATATCGTTATTTAAGATGACTTGGCACGCTGATAAAGCATGCTGGCAACGTAATGAGATTTTACGATGCAAACCAATGCGAGAAAGTTCAAAATCTTCCAAGCTAGGGCCCGTTGAGCGAGATGAAACTAGCACGTGATCTAGTCGTAAGTAAGTTTCTAAATCGAGTGTTTCTTTAATGGCAGGGTGGTTTTTACGCGCTACAACGACCAGTTGATCTAACTCTAATTGTGTATGCATAATATTATTGCTAACGGGTATTAAGGTGTCTATAGCTAAATCAATATCGCCACTGGCCAGTTTGTTTTCAAGTTCAGTACGTCTCACTCGTTTATTACTGCTTAAATTGATGGCCGGCGATTCTAACAACAAGCTTTGTTGCAATATAGGCAAGTAATAGGGTTCTAATGAACCATGTAATGACAGTGAAAAGCTTTTACGTGAGGTTAAAGGCTCAAATTGCCTTGATTGCACCAAGCACACTTGTAATTGGTGCAAGGCTTCTCGCACATCATCAATCACATTTTTTGCCACAGGCGTTGGGCGCATTTCGTTACCTTGCCTTATAAACAAAGCATCATCGAAATGGGTGCGTAATTTACCCAGTGAGTGGCTCACCGCTGGCTGCGATAAATTCAACACCGACGCCGCTTTAGTAATATTGCCTTCACAATATATTGCATCGAACACTACAAACAAATTCAAATCAATTTTCATACTCACTCCAGTGATCTTCTGATGTGCATTAAGACCACCTTAGACGTGCCTACTATTTAAAATACAAATAGTAGGGTATTAGAACTATTCATTTGTTCAATTTAGATGTTGGCATTAGCATAGTCAAGTAGATTCGATATAGCACAAAATACATTCAAAATAATTGATTGTTTACCAATTGAGTCATCATTCTTTTACTAAGTCAGAGAAACTAAATGGCAGCAATTTATTTGATTCGACACGGACAAGCCTCTTTTGGAAGCACTGATTACGATCAATTATCAACCAAGGGTAGCCAGCAAGCTACATTACTAGGTGAATATTGGCGCTCCAGATCGGCCCCTAGCAAATTCTATTGTGGTGATTTGTTGCGCCATGGCCAAACGTTGACTCATTTTGTTAACGGCTACCAAGGTGAATCAACGCCGATGGTTATCCACTCGGGTTTTAATGAGTTTGATCATGTAGATATTTTGCAGAAATATAACGGCCAATGGCATGACTTTGCTCAGATGGCAGATCAGCTACAACAATATGAAGAACCTCATAAAATACTCCACAAAGAGTTTTATCAAGCGTTAAATCGTTGGATGAGTGGTGATCACGATTTGGAATACAAAGAAAGTTGGCCACAGTTTAAAAGTCGCTGTATTCGAGCGTTGCAAAATATTATTGAACAAGAATTAGTAAAAAAGCGACAGGGTAATAATGTCAACACCACAAAGTCTACAGACATTGTGGTGTTTACATCTGGCGGTACTATTTCGACTATCGTGCAACATATATTGCAATTAAGCGATCAACAAACGTTAGCGATTAATCAACAGACCAGAAATACCAGTGTGACCAAACTGCTTTTTTCCGAAAGCATGTTGAGCGTAGATTACTTCAATAACTACAGCCATTTAGAAGTTGCCGGTGATCAATGGATAACCTTTAGATAACGACATAGATATTGGAACCAAAACGTATATTGAAATTGACACGAACTTATACACACTTCTCTGTAACTCTTGCTTTAAAAGTAACATTTTGCTTTAAAAGTGACAGTTACCACCTAAATATAATAAGGAAACATGCCTATGCATCTGAGTCAGTTTTGGCCTATTCTTATAGTATAAATCAAGACTAGAAGTGAGATTTGCTATGAAAATGCCTGAAACGAGTTTTTTTGAATGGCAACGTCAATTCAGCTCTGAAACTGATTGCTTAAATCACATTAAGAAAATGAGATGGCCTAATGGTTTTGTTTGCCCTAGATGCTCTTGTGAGCATGCCTATGAGCTTACAACCCGCAATGTATATGAATGCAGTCAATGTCATAAACAAACATCGGTCACAGCTGACACATTATTCCACGGTAGCCGTATTCCTATCACTAAGTGGTTTTGGGCAATCTACTTTTTAGGCTCAGATAAAGGCAGTATTTCAGCATTAAGATTGAGCAAGCACATTGAGGTTAATTGGCGAACGGCACGTTTGATATTAAGTAAGCTGAGAACGGCTATGGGCCATAGAGACAGCTTATATAGACTGTCAGGCGTTATTGAAATTGATGATGCGTTAGTGGGTGGCAGAAGGAAGGGCAAGCGTGGACGTGGAGCAGAAGGTAAAACACCTGTTTTAGTTGCCGTTGAAAGCAAAGGAAAAAGAGCTGGATTTATTGCTATGCAGGCTGTGAATAGCGTTTGCCATGATAGTGTTGAAAAGTTCGTTGCCAAACACTTAACGAAACAGCAAGAAGTGCATACAGACGGCTTACCTGCGTTGAATATTATAGATAAGACTCAACAACATGAAGCGAGGGTTACCCCCAGTGAGCTTGTTGATGAATGGCTGCCTTGGGTTCATATTGCCATTGGTAACTTAAAGGCATTTTTACTTGGGACATTTCATGGTGTTTCAGGAAAGTACCTGCAAGAATATCTGAGCGAGTTCTGTTATCGGTTCAATCGTAGACAAATGGAAAGAGAAATACCTAACAGATTGTTAAATTTGGCAATGATTCACACGCCAATACATTCTTACTGAGCCAAGTGCATAGGCATGTAATCCAATTACAATAGTTAATTTGATGTATCCTTTTTAAGATACAAAATCATAATTAGTATCTATAATCTCATACGCCTAACAAAATATGTATCTTAATTAAGATGCATTTACTGTTTTTTTGTAATCAAAAAAAATGCAATACAAAATATTATGTATCTATTATGTGATACAAATATCAAATTTGTGTCATCATATTAAAATACGCAAAATGGAAAGTGTATCTAATTTCGATTACGCTTAAGACATAAACAATGGAAAACGAGGTTACTATGTACTCTTTTCGAAGCAATCCGCACAAGCAACAACCCGTTAAGAAAACGGTTTTAAGACAGTACAGAGAACTGGTTGATGCAGTTAAGGGAACGCTAATCCCCTCAATACCTAAAGAGGGCTGGATTAGAACAGTAAGAAAAGCTCTGGATATGTCAGGCGCCCAGCTAGCAGATAGAGCTGGCATGACAAGAAATAGAATTTCAGTCCTTGAAAGGCGCGAGGCTGATGGCGACATAACTCTAAATCAGTTAAGGCAACTGGCTGAAGCTCTAGACTGTGACTTCTCATACACTCTAAAACCTAAAAAGGCTGTTTCTGATATAATGCAAGAGCGTGCGCTGATGATTGCGACAATAGAAGTAAAGAAAGCATCTAAAAATATGTTTCTAGAGGCGCAATCAGTTAGCAAAGAGAAAGAAAATATCTTAATAAATGAACTAGCCGAAGAAATTATGCGTGCCGGTGGGCGTAAGCTATGGGGTAAAAATATGGAAGACAAAGTATTTTGATTATTGATGAACCAGAAGCTGCTACACCGCTTGATCCAGATGATATGGAAGGGTTGAAACACCCACACGTAACAACAAGAGAACAACTTAACGAACTTGAACAATCCAATATCCTAGCAGGCCAGCAATGGGTTAGTGGTATCTCTGGCCTAACGCTGGATTCTATTTTCTCGGCTGAGTTCGTTCTTGCCCTCCATCAGCACCTATTTGGTGATGTATGGACCTGGGCTGGGGCCACTCGAAACAAAGAGTTAAGCATTGGCTGTGATCCCTTCCAAATCAGGCCCAAGCTCCACAACTTTCTAGAAGATGCCAAGTGCTGGGTAAAGTTCAAACACTACTCACATCTAGAGCTCAGCGCTCGCATACAGCACAAGCTTGTTGAGATTCACCCTTTCCCAAATGGTAACGGCAGGCACTCGCGTATATTTACCGATGTTGTTCGCATGGTTTTACTAGAAGAGCCACCGCTTAACTGGGCAGAGGGCAACCTAGAGAAAGTGAGCGAAGAGCGCAAAGCTTATATCTCTTGCCTTAAGGAAGCTGACAAAGGTGATTTTGCTCCGTTCGTTAAATACCTAGAGAACCTTGGCAATTAACTTAAACAACAGACACAAAAATGTATGGTCCGCCTCGTTATTGCAAATGATATTGTCGATAACGAGGTTGGTTTGCGCTAATGTATTCGGAGTCTTCATTAGGTGCTTCACCACCCGCTCCACGATGAGTTCCGCGCTAGATTGTCCTCAAAAAGCCCAAAGCAGAAAATCGAAAATCGTTATCCAATGCCACCCTCTCAGATAACAAAGTAGCGTTTTCCACATAGTGGAAAATCGAAATTCGTTATCCAATGCCACCCTCTCAGATAACAAAATAGCGTTTTCCACATAGTGGAAAATCGAAATTCGTTATCTCAGCACCTCACTCAGTTAACAAAATAGCGTTTTCCACATAGTGGAAAATCGAAATTCGTTATCCCACGACACCCTCTCAGTTAACAAAATAGCGTTTTCCACATAGTGGAAAATCGAAATTCGTTATCTCACGACCCCACTCAGTTAACAAAATAGTTTTCCACATGCTGGAAAATCGAAAATCGTTAGCTCCCGAAAGGCGAACACTCATTGCAAATGTTCACTGGATTACCCCATTGCCTTTGCTAACGGTATCTGTAAGGTACTGTTTTAATTCACTTAAACCGATTTCAGCGTTTGTAAAATACTGCAATCTTTGATCTGATGGCTTTTACAGCAGCTCGCGAGTGCCGCTAATGATTGTTCTAGTAATGCCAACTCTCGCTGGGTTTGTTGAATGCGGGCAAGTTGTTCGGCAATGATATTGTCGACTAGTGCGCACGACGATTTTGGGTCTTGTTGTGTATCAACCAAGCGCTTGATGTCATCGAGTCCGATGTTTAATTCTCTGCATCGTCTTATAAACACCAATGTCTCAATGTCTTTTTGTTGGTAATGACGATAGCCATTACTGGTACGGATTGGCGGAGAGAGTATACCAATTTGCTCATAATATCGGATGGTTTTAACCGATACCTGGGCAATTGATGCCAATTCACTTATTTTCATATTGACCTTCCAGTGGCTGTAACCTTTAAGCTTAAGCATATCATTTTCGGTAATGTGTTGTTAAAAGGAAGTTGTATGTTGAGTTATTCCGCGGCGTCATTAATTTTGTCGCTAGGTGTTATTGGGGTGAGTGAAGCCAGTGTGGTGGATGAGTCGATAAATACGTCTGGACAGAGTGCAAATCACAGTGAGAATGACAGTAAGAGCCACACTGAAAACCATGAACATTCTGAGCATGATGCCCCAAAAGCGGATGTCGATGAACACGAGCCTGAACACGAAGATGAAATGGAAACCATTGTCATACAAGCCACTCGCTCTGGGCGAATTGCCGATGAACAACCTATTCGAGTTGAGGTCATTAACCGCGAAGAGATTGAAGAAAAAGCAGCGATGAGACCGGGTAATATTTCTATGCTGGTGGCAGAAACGGGTGGGGTAAGATTACAAACAACTTCACCTGCGTTAGGCAGTGCTAATATTCGCCTACAAGGCTTGTATGGTCGTTATACCCAATTACTGGCCGATGGTCTACCGCTGTACGGTAATCAAGCAGGATCGATTGGTTTGTTGCAAGTGCCGCCGACTGATTTAAGTCGCGTTGAAATTATTAAAGGCTCGGCGTCATCACTTTATGGTGGTTCAGCACTCGGCGGGGTAATTAACCTTGTGTCTCGAACGCCTAGTGATGAATTAAGCGGTGAAGTGTTGGTCAATGCAACCACGCGCGATGGTCAGGATGTGACCACCTATTTTGAGTCACCATTGAGCGAGAATGTAAAAGGGTCGGTGACGGCAGGTGCTCATTATCAAGACAAGCAAGATATAGATAATGACGGCTGGATCGATCTGGCAGGTTATGAGCGATACACTGTACGTCCTCGATTATTTTGGGAAGGACAAGAAGGACAAACACTGTATGTGACTAGCGGGTTTATGACCGAGCAGCGTACTGGCGGTACTTTAGGTGATAATACGGTCGCTGATGGAACTTCGTTTGAGCAATCGCAAGATTCAGACAGGCTTGATGGCGGCCTTGTGTTTAGTATGCCGTTATTAGAGTCATTGACGTTTAATACTCGCGCATCGGCGATGGTACAAGATCATGTGCATGTTTATGGTGCCGATATAGAAGAAGATCAACACGAGAGTTATTTGCTTGAAAATAGCATCGCAGGTTATACCGATAACAGTGATTGGGTTGTTGGTTTAGCCTATCAGTCTGAAATCTTTGCCTCTGAGACTTTTCCTGAGTTTGATTATTCTTATAAAGTGCCGGGTGCATTTGCTCAACTTGATTATGAGCTGACAGACCAAATCACCACTTCTTACAGTGCGCGCATTGATGATCACAGTGAATATGGTACTCAATTTAGCCCAAGAGTGTCGGTGCTTTATCGCCCAAGTGACTTAACCATAAGAGGCTCTTATGGGGAAGGGTACTTTGCTCCTACACCGTTTGTTGAAGAGATTGAGGCTGCAGGATTATCAAGGTTAGCACCAATTGACAACTTACAAGAAGAGCGCGCTAAAACGGCATCGCTTGATGTTAGTTATACCTTTGATGATGTGGAAACTAGTTTGACCTTGTTTGGCTCGAATGTAGATAACGTCACGGGTTTACAGGCTTTCTCTGTCAATAACGATGGTTCCTTAGACGCTGTTAGGTTGGTTAATGCACCCGGCGAAAGTCAGATCCGTGGTTCTGAAGTGTTGCTGCGTTACTATTTAGGCGATGTTAAGTTGACCGCAAGTTACTTGTATCTAGATGCAACTGAAGTGTCACCCGACGGGGACGGCAGAAGAGCCATTGCCTTAACACCACGTCATTCTGGTGGTTTTGTCGCTATGTGGGAGCAACATGGCAATTTTAGAGCGGGCTTTGAAGCTTATTATACCGGCACTCAAAACGTTAACGATAACCCTTATATTGATGAAACCAATCCTTATTGGCATCTTGGTTTAATGGGCGAAATTACTGTTGGCAGAGTCAGTTGGTTTATTAACTTAGAAAACTTACTCGATGTAAAACAAACCGATGAACATCCTATGTTACTGCCTAATAGATCGCCAGGCGGCCAGTGGACTACTGATATCTGGTCACGTAATGATGGGTTTATTGCTAACGCAGGTGTCAGAGTTAAATTTGGTCATTAACTTGTCATCTCACCGGTGAACTGTTTTTGATTGCCGTTTGGTGTTGTTACGCTTTACCGATTTCAATCTCTGCCATGGGTAACAATGCTTGATATGCTGAGGCCAACGCTTGTTTAGCCTCATCATCGCCATGAACAATACGAATATGTTTAGGTTTGTGGTGCATGCGTTTAACAAAATTGATGAGGTTGTGTTGGTCTGCGTGAGCGGAGTAACCACTGATGGTGTGAATAGTGGCGTTAATATCAATCTTTTGTTCGTTGATATATACTCAAGTGAATTCAAACTGCAGGTTTTAATTTCTGAAAGTTATCATTAATTGTATCACCGAGTGTATCGGC
>NZ_JBEOPP010000049.1:0-34916 GCF_040310185.1 Shewanella sp. T24-MNA-CIBAN-0130
TACCTAACAGATTGTTAAATTTGGCAATAATTCACACGCCAATACATTCTTACTGAGCCAAGTGCATAGGCATGTTATAAAATGTCAACAATCACGCAGCCAAGACTTTAACCGTCAAACGGCACTGGAACAATTTATTGAGCTGGTAAAAGGTGTTGGTATTGTTCAAAAAAAACGTATCCCGACTAGAGCAACAAAAGGCAGCCAAACGCGACGCATTGAAACCAAAAAACAACGCGGTGCCACCAAAGCGATGCGCCAAAATAAATCTGACTATTAATAAAAAAGTGAGCCCGCCATCGCTCAATCAATAAGGTTACACGCTAGTTGAGCATTTTTTGGTTTACCTGATAACCATCTTCGGTAAGAATGCTTGTTAAAAACCTATTTATGCTGCAGATTAAATCGACTTACGTTGCGATTTTTACAGGAACCGTCATGAGCCAAACAACAAAAATTTTATTGATCAACGGCCCCAATTTAAACCTGCTCGGCCGTCGTGAACCCGGACATTACGGTCACCAAACGCTCACCACTATTGTTGAA
Organism: Shewanella sp. T24-MNA-CIBAN-0130; assembly: GCF_040310185.1. Classification (NCBI taxonomy): domain Bacteria; kingdom Pseudomonadati; phylum Pseudomonadota; class Gammaproteobacteria; order Alteromonadales; family Shewanellaceae; genus Shewanella; species Shewanella sp. T24-MNA-CIBAN-0130. The sequence continues at coordinate 547 of NZ_JBEOPP010000049.1, forward strand.
GCGTTAAGTAAAAGTGCGGTCCAAGCAGGGGTTCAACTGGAACATATTCAGTCTAATGCTGAGTACCAGCTGATTGATGCCATCCATGGGACTGATGCGCAGTTTATTATTATCAATCCTGCCGCTTTTACCCACACCAGTGTCGCCTTGCGTGATGCCATACTCGGTGTCTCGATCCCGTTTATTGAAGTGCATTTATCTAACGTACATGCCCGTGAGCCATTTAGGCACCATTCGTACTTTTCAGATAAAGCCCTAGGGGTGATTTGTGGCTTAGGTGCCCAAGGCTACGACTTTGCGTTGCAAGCGGCAATTAAACACTTAACAGATCAACACTAATAACGACGATTTAATCGCCATTGATCCGCCTCATTGGGTATTTACGTCGAACACAATTGGGTCGCAATTGTTGCTAAATCAACAAAAGGATAGCGCTTGAGTAAGTTAACAGCGGATGTGAGCATTATTTACAGTGGCATATTCAGTCAATGGGACAATCAGAACGACGACCTGCCACGCTTGTTACAGGCAACGGTTCATGTGCCCGCTATTATCGATACCGAATTTGGCTTTATCACTCGCATCCGTAAAGCCAAAAATCAAGTGCTAACCTACTGTATTTACCACCCGGATATTACTGATAACAATGGCAATATTCGTCCGCCATTCGATGGTGAAGTGTTTATTAAACAAAACGATTGGCGCTTTTATCTGGGTGATTGTATTTGGGCACCCATCACCAATAAAGTCGGTAACTGGCGAATGACGCTAGAGCTAAACGGTAAAATCATTGCCAACAAAACCTTTAAAGTGCATCTGCCAGATGAATAGTCTCTGCCGCAACTTCACTAAATCGGAATGTTTGCTATAATCCGCGCCAATTGCCACTCCATTTAACGAGCTCCCATGTCCATTCAAGCTGTTTTAGCCGATGCGTTAGCCAAACGAGCCACTTTTTTTGAGCAAGCGGCCCACAATAATACTGATTGTTATCGCGTTTTCCATGGCACTGTTGAAGGTGAGAATGGCCTGAATATCGATCGTTACGGTGATGCATGGCTAATCCAAACCTTTCATCAAACATTATCCGCGCAGCAACTTGAAGACATATCAAGCCTACTTACCGCCCATGCTGACTACCATATTGTTTACAACGACCGCTCTGGCAGTCATTCTCGGGTGGTAAATCATCCCGAAAATGAAGCCCAAGACTACGCGCAATCGACCCAAGTTATCCAAGAAAATGGCATTCTGTTCACGTCAAAACTGCGCCATGAAGGTCAAGATCCATTATTATTTTTAGACATGCGTATTGGCCGCGAATATGTTCGTAATAATAGCCAAGGCAAGACGGTGTTAAACCTGTTTTCATACACTTGTGGGATTGGAATTGCCGCCGCTATGGGCGGCGCTCGTAGAGTGATGAATGTCGACTTTTCATCATTTGCATTGGCCGCTGGGCAAACAAATGCCGAGTTAAACAATGTCACTGATGTGTGTGAATTTGTCCAAAGTGATGCCTTTCCGGCGCTGCGCCAATTGGCGGGTTTACCGATAGGCGGACGTCGCAATCAAAAACTGCCAAAATACCCCAAGCTGCGCGCAACACAATTTGATTTAGTCTTTTTAGACCCGCCACGTTTTGCCAAAAGTGCCTTCGGTATTGTCGATCTCGTCAATGATTACCAAGGCCTATTTAAACCTGCTGTTCTGGCGACAAAAGTCGGCGGCACTTTAGTATGCTGTAATAATGTCGCCAAAGTGGACCGCCAAGCATGGTATGACAGTTTAGTGCGCTGCGTTGAAAAACAAGGGCGTAAAGTTATTTATAATCAATGGCTCGACTGTTATGAAGATTTTCCGTCATTTGATGATAATCATCCGTTAAAAATTGTCGCTCTGACCATTAATTAACCTCGATCCGGATCTTGTTTCCAACAGCTTTAGCAATAAAAAAGCCACCTGAAGGTGGCTTTTTTACATCCAATGTAGATTAAAATGACACTACCTATGACGAAACGGGCATCACTTTAGGGCTACCCGCCGCGCTAGTGGCACTGTAACCACGCCCATCTAACGGAGCAAACGTCTTATTTAAAATCGTGTCTACATATTGCCAATCACTGCGCACTTCATCTTGAGTAAATGTCAGTAGCAAGTAACCGCGGTCTTTTAAGTTGGCGTAGTTAAGATCGGCGATCAAATCAACGATCGCCGCTTCTGTTGCTGGCATTTCAGCATCAGACAATCCTAAATAGTATTCCAGCCCAGGAGACGATACTGAACTGGTGGCAAATTCTATCCCCACGATCTCCCCGCCACTGTCGGTTAAATCACTCGCCCATGCATTATGAGTATCACCGGCAATAACCACCAAGTTATGATTTAACGATTTTGCCGTCGCTAAAATAACTTCACGCTCGTAAGCATAACCGTCCCAAGCATCTAAGTTGTATGGAATGGCTGGTAGTTGTAGCAGTGCAATAACCTCAGGGGTTAATTTGTCTTGATTAGCTTGTAGGTAAGCCAACTCTTGTGTGGTTAATGTCGGGTCGCCCGCTTGGGCGCGACCGGCTAATTGCGCTAATCCGGCGAGCTCTGCAAACTGCGGAATACTCATTTGTTGGGTGGCAATAGCCGCTGGCATTAACATTTTACCCATTAACACTTGTTGACCCAACACTTGCCACTTAGCAGTAGACTGCAATAAGGTTTGCTGTAACCACAATAATTGTGTCTGGCCTAGCATAGTGCGGTTGGTATCGGTCACATCGGCTAGAAAGGTTACGTTGTTAAATGCCCCCGTCGTCGCATCAATGTATTGGCTATATTCTAACTGCTTATCGCGAGCCAATACCCGAGTATCGAGCATATGCAAATCAACCAAATTACCAAAATTAAAGCTTCGGTAGATTTCCTCATGATTACCTTCGCTCCATGGGCGAATTGGCAGCCATTCAAAGTAAGCTTGCAGTGCCGCCTCTTTGCGCTGATCAAAATCGCCTTCACTATCGTTATGATTTTCGGCACCGTCTTTCCAAGTATCGTTGGCCACTTCATGGTCGTCCCACACGGTAATGAACGCCACTTTGGCATGCAGTTTTTGTAAACTGGCGTCACTACGATACTGACTGTAACGAGTCCGATAGTCGTCTAATAGAAATAGCTCGCCGGCTGGCAACACTTCACGATCCAGCTCAATGGCATGCTCACTGGCATATTCACCGCGGGCATACTCATATAAATAATCACCCAAATGCACCACAGCATCTATATCATCTTGCTGCGCCGCCATTTCGTATACATTAAAGTAACCCGCGGGAAAATTAGCACATGACATTACCGCTAATGTTACCGATGCAACACTGCCCTCGGGTAACGTGCGCGTTTGGCCAATTTCTGACACTGTATCGCCGGCTGTAAAACGATAAAAATACTGCTGACCCGCCTCCAGACCGACCGCGTCCACTTTAACGGTATAGTCACGATCTTTAGTCGTCACCATTTGGCCGTTAGTGACTAGCTGAGTAAAGTTACTGTCGGTGGCGACTTGCCATGAAACCGTAATATCACCTTCAACATCGGGCGTGACCCGGGTCCATAAAATGACGGCATCGGTTGCGGGATCGCCACTGGCAACACCTTGTAAAAACTGCCCTGAAATAGCATCGTCATCATCACTACTGCAGCCCATTAATCCATACGACACGACTACCGCGCCGACGCCTTTAGCTGACATTGCCAGAAAATCACGACGAGTCACAAACCGTTTCATAGCCTATCCTTATTTTTATCGTTAGCTGTTTATACGGCGATGCTTAGCACTGCCTAAGGGATCTAATGAGACGCTATTGTGAAAGCAAATGATGACATAAAGGTGACAAAATAATGACAAGCTAATCATATTGATATCGAGGTGCAGATACGAATAGCAGCAATAAAATAACGGTAAGTAGATACAATAAAAATTAAATTGCGCACAATGTAGTTGCAAAAGGTAAATCCTCACGTTATAGTAAACACAATTAGATTGTGCGCAACTTAATATCGTTAATCACTTGATATGATCATCACTTAGTAACATCAACAAGATGTCGATATGAGCCAAAGCAATCAACAGAATTTTTACCACCAATATTTTTAACATACTTTATGAGGTCTATTATGAAAGCGTTATACACAACTTCAGCTACAGCACTAGCAGGTCGTAATGGCCAAGTTTCTACTGACGACAAAAAAGTTGATTTACAGTTAAGTTACCCAAAAGAAATGGGTGGCAGCGGTGAGTTTACTAATCCAGAACAGTTATTTGCTGCAGGTTATGCCGCGTGTTTTTCTAACGCGATTCTGCACGTTGCGAGTCAAACTAAAGTGGCGATCAAATCGGCTCCAACCACGTCTACTGTGGGTATAGGCGCCAATGATAGTGGTGGTTTTGCATTAATAGTTGCGCTAGCCGTTGAACTTGATCTGGACCAAGCAGAAGCTGAACAGTTAGTTAAAACAGCTCACCAAGTTTGCCCATACTCAAACGCAGTACGTGGCAACATTGATGTAAAACTGACTGTAAATGGTCAAGCTATTTAGCCTTTTTGAGCTGACCAGTTTAGATCTGACAGACAAAAAAACCAAGACATGTGTCTTGGTTTTTTTATGCTTTTAGCCACCATCAACTAAGCAATTGTGCAGCAAATGGGTATGCTATTGCTTCACGCTCATTAAAATATCTAAGGCGCGTAAACGGTGCTCGCTGTCATACAAGTCATTGGTAAACATCAACTCATCTACCCCAAATTGCTCTACAAACATCTCTAATTGATGCTTAATCGTTACTGGGCCGCCGCAGATAGACAAACTTAAAAAGCTATCAACATAGTTTTTTTCTTGCTCGCTCCACAGGCCATTCATGCTGTCTATTGGCGGTTTAAGCCACATTTCTTGGCCACGAATTAACGCTAAAATACGCTGTTTAGAGGTAGTGCTAAGATGCTCTGCCTCGGCATCGGTTGGCGCGGCAACTAAAGGCAGGCCGACCATCACATAAGGTTTATCCAGCACAGCTGAAGGAGTAAATTTACGTCGATAAAGCGCAAGGGCTTCAGACAGAAAACGCGGCGCAAAGTGGCCAGCAAACACATAAGGCAAGCCTCGCTCTGCCGCTAATTGCGCACTGAATAAGCTAGAGCCTAATAACCAAATAGGCACATTGGTGTCTTCACCAGGGATCGCTCGCACCGCTTTGCCGTTACTGTGTTGACGCAGTTCATGTGGGCCGAGTAACGATTGCAACTCGCGCACCTCATCAGGAAAATGTTCTGCCCGTTGGTTATCACGATTGAACGCTAAACTTGTGACCGGATCGCTGCCTGGTGCACGGCCTAAGCCTAAATCAATTCGTCCAGGATACAGACTGGCCAAGGTGCCAAACTGCTCTGCCACCACGAGCGGTGGATGGTTAGGTAACATAATCCCACCAGCACCAACACGAATGCGCTCAGTACCACCGGCAATGTAACCGATTAAAATTGAGGTGGCAGAGCAAATAATGCCCGGCATATTGTGGTGTTCGGCTAACCAAAAACGGTTCACATCAAGGCGTTCGGCGTACTGGGCATAACGTAAACTGTCTTGTAAGGTCTCTGACACAGTGGAATCTTCACGCATCGGCGCGAGTTCAAGTAATGAGAAAGGAATATCTGCCAATATTGACATCATGGCTCCTTATTTAAGGTAAGAATTGATGGCATCTACTGAAAAAATCAAGCTGTCGAGCCAGCAAAAAAGGTTATCAGCAGATGATAGATCTAAAAGTCTTTTAGCATTTCGGGAGTAAACTCATCCACATCAATAGAAAAACCAGCAGCGTCAATAGACTTTTGGAGTTTATCTAACTCATTGTTCACGTTTGACATGGTTAAGGTGTTGTTATCTAAATTATAAACTAACGCTAAGCTTTGATAATAAAAACACAGTATCAGCAATGCATCGCGATTATTATCTTTAGCGGCTTGTTGAATCGATTTTAGTTTACGAAAAATTTTATTCTGTAGCTGTTTCAATTGCCACACATAATACACTTCATAAAACTTCGGTTTTTGACGTAGGTTTCGCACCAATAAACTGCACACCATCAATGCCAAAATAACCCCGGTTAAATTCAAATGAAAATTACCGGTCGACTCTGCACCTGGTAATGGTTTCACACCGAAAAAGTAGATCAGCAACTGACCAAATATCAGCGACAAAATGGCTAATGTCGTCAGTAATCCTATCTGCACTAAATTGTTGGCCGAACGATATTGGCTCTTATTTATGTTGACTAACTTCATCACGCCACTCACATCTCTTATTTTGTGCATAGCTTAACGTGTCACGCCTATTTATAGAATGAAATATTAACGCTTATTAAGTGTGATTTAATCTAATGGCGCTCAAAATAGGTCGACTGATAAGACGGGGCGACGAAGATCGCCCCAAACAGAACCCCTCAAACAAACATACCTCAAACAGCGCCTTAGCGGATCGCCCCCTAAGCAGCCGATGTTGAACACCCTGTTGTATTATTTGAGCAATGGTTAAACCGTCAATACCATGGCTCGCGGTGTTGCGGTGAACAGGTGTAGATTAATTACGTCCTGCCATCACGCCGCCATCAACATCCCATACGGCGCCCGTGACCCAAGATGCTTGCTCTGATAGCAAAAACACTATGCTATTAGCGACATCGGCCGGACTACCCACTCGGCCGATAGGATGAAATGCATTGAAGCTTTCAAGCACACTAGCCATATTTTCAGGTTCAATAAAGGCTTCATAAATAGGTGTACTCACCACGGCGGGTGATACCGCATTAACTCGAATATGGTGCTCTGCCAGTTCCATTGCCATGTGTTGCGTTAAGGAATGCAAACCCGCTTTAGCCATAGAATAGGCACTTGATGGGGTGGCTTTAATGGCTTGTTTAGCCCACATAGAGCCAATATTCACAATGCTGCCACCGCCATATTTAATCATGTTGTTGCTAACCGCTTGCGAAATAACAAAAATCGCTTTGTTAAGATCCATGTAAGTATCGTAATCACTTACTTGATGGTCTAAAAATGGCTTAGGATTAAAAGACCCTGCTGCGTTAACCAAATAAGCAATCTTCTTGTCTGTTGAGTTGATCATATTGATCAAACGGGCAAGGTCTTGTGAGTCATATAAATTAGCTTGAAGCCCGTTTACACTGCCTAATGATGAGAGTTGCGCCACTGCGCTATTAAGCTTATCGACTTTGTTACCAACAATAATAGTATCGATACCTTGAGCCACTAATTGCTTTGCTGTTTCAAAGCCAATACCACTTGTGCCGCCAATAATTAGCGCTGTTTCTTGGGGTAAATTCGTCATGTGTTCACACCTAATGTAAGAGTAAGTGTGTTAAGCTTATGGGTAAACTATCCGATTGAATAGTAAGTACAAATCGGTGACATAGGTACTTTTAGGTACATATTGATGAATACAAAAGAAAAAATATTCCCTCGAAAATCCGCCCCAGAAAAAAGTGCCCGTATGGTCGAAACCATCTACGGCTGTAAATGGTCTTTAACTGTATATCAGTTATTAGCCAATAACATTAACCGTCCCGGTGAAATGGTAAAGTCAGTAGAAGGACTCAGCACTAAAGTGCTTAATCAATGTTTGAAGAAAAACATCGAATTCGGCATTTTGAATAAAATTAATTACCCTGAAATTCCACCCAGAGTGGAATACCAAGTGACCGAATTTGGGCAAAAATTTATGCGCATTTTAGATGACATCGAAAAGCTGCAACACGAAATTGATGCTTAGCCCGCAGGCTAAGCAATCGTTCACCTCATAACACATTTATTTGAATTAAGTTTCTGATGGCTCATTAGATCCACTTGCCTTATTCAGCCACACGAACTCAGGTAAAGCGTTTAAGTCTAGGCAATCTCCTCGCTCAGCAATGGCGCTATTTTTCGGTTTATTGGCACTGTCTTGATTAAGCGCTTCAATCAATACTTGCTGTGCTTCTAGTTCACCATGTACCAATATCACTGCGGGAGATTGCTCAAAATGGCGATACCAAGACAATAACTCGGCTTGGTCGGCATGGGCTGATAACCCACCTACCGTATGGATACTTGCAGCAACCTTAATACTCTGGCCATGAATCGTCAGTTCTTCAGCACCGTCGACGAGTATTCGGCCTGGCGTTCCCATTGCCTGAAAACCACAAATAATAATATCGGCTTCTTTACGCCATAGGTTATGCACAAAATGATTACGAATGCGGCCGCCATTACACATACCACTGCCCGCAATAATGATTAATCCTTTATGAATATCGTTCAGCTCTATCGACTCTTCAGTGCTACAGACAAATTCAGCACTGGATAACAAGGGATGTTGCCCAGAAGATAAGCGGGTAAAACGCTTAAAGTCATCGTCCATCAATGGATAATTGTTAACATATACCTCGGTTGCTTTTATCGCCATTGGACTGTCTAAACAAATACGCCAACGTGATAAGTCCCACTCTTTGGCATATAAATGAAATAGATAAAGAAGCTCTTGAGCACGTCCCACCGAAAATGCTGGGATCAAAATATTGCCCCTACTTTCATGAATAGTTCGTTTGAAAATTGATTTCAGTTCAACCAAGGTATCTTGCCAACTGCGATGCAACCTATCGCCGTAAGTACTTTCCATTAGCACTAAATCAGCTTGTTCAATAAACGTTGGGTCATCCAAAACCGGCATACCTGCACGACCTAAATCACCACTAAAAACCAGTTTTTTCTGTTGAGGTTTATTGCCTAACCACAACTCAACCACCGCAGAACCCAGAATATGTCCCGCATCGGACAAACAAACCTCTACCCCATCGGCAACCTGCACTCGCTGGCCATAATCTACCATCACAAACTGCGCCATCACTTGCTCAACATCCTCCTCGGTAAATAGCGGCTCGAGCGGTTCTAAATCATGTTTTGCACGTTTTTTATTTTGTCTGTCGGTGTCTCTTTCTTGCAGCATAGCCGCGTCACGCAACATCACATCACATAACTGCGCGGTGGCTTTTTGAGTATAAATGGGCCCAGTAAACCCCTGATTAATCAGATAAGGTAGACGACCGGAATGATCAATATGTGCATGGCTTAATACCACAGCATGGATATCTTGCGCTTTGAATGGAAAAGGATCGTGATTACGTAACCAGTCAGCTTTACTCCCTTGAATTAATCCACAATCAAGCAGCACTTGCTGCCCTTTGACTGTGAGTAAATGGCAAGATCCAGTGACCTCTTGAGTTGCGCCGTGAAACTGCAAAGTCATGTCCATAATGTCGCCCCCGATAAAATCGATAACAGTGCTAAATTAAGCGTATGCCATTGGTGAAATAAAGTCGCGATCTACATCAAATAAACGCTTAAAAAACACACTAGTTATAAAGCAAATAAAAATTCATATTAAATGCATAAGCAACCGCAATATAACATCTCCTTACAATTATTAACCATACTACAACCCAGTGTTAACACTCAATTTTGCTAAGTCATTGAACAACGTATTTTAAGAGATATATCGCCTTTTTTGAGCATATTTCACTTTGTGAGTCACTCATAGGTTTGATATTCTCCGTCGTCTTAATGGAAAGATATCTTAACGGACTAAGCTGTGCTTACTCAAACAACAAGACAAGAGATTAAAATGAACAGAACATTAATTGCAGCATTAATTTCAACCATTCTTATCGCACCCTCAGCGTCGGCAATCGAAATTTATAAAGATGATGTCAATGCGGTTAAAATTGGCGGATTTATCGATGCGCGCGTGATCAATACTCAAGGTGAAACAGAAGTTGTTAACGGTGCTTCACGCATTAATTTTGGTTTTAATCGTCAGCTACAAAATGACTGGAGAGCCTACGCCTTGCTTGAATGGGGTGTTAATCCGGTAGGTAGCACAGACATTGTTTACAACAATCGCTTTGAATCAATCCAAGAAGAGTTTTTTTATAACCGTTTAGGTTATGTCGGTATCGCACATGACACCTACGGTAGCATCACAATTGGCAAGCAATGGGGTGCTTGGTATGACGTGGTTTATAGCACAAACTATGGTTTTGTGTGGGACGGTAACACTGCTGGTGTTTACACTTATAACAAAGATGACGGCGCCGTAAATGGTGTCGGTCGTGGCGACAAAACAGTTCAGTATCGCAACAGCTTTGGCGACGTCAGTTTTGCAGTGCAAGCCCAGTTAAAAAACTCTGCTTTTTATACCTGTGATGTCGAAAACATTACCGAAAGTGCCTGTGAAGAATTGTGGGACTCTGGCTCAACGGCAGCACAACAAGTTGAATTCAATTATACTTATGGCGGTGCTGTCACTTACCAAGCAACCGACAAGTTAGTGTTAACCGCTGGGGTTAACCGGGGTGAGTTTGATGTGAACTTTGCTGATGGTGGCTCATCCACTGCGGTTGATCTTATTTACGGTATGGGGATCACGTGGGGCAACTTTGATCAAAACGGTTTTTATGCCGCTGCCAACGTGAATAAAAACGAAAATCACGACACCGACAACATCGGCCGGTTAATTAACGACGCTGTGGGTCTTGAGTCATTGTTCTCATACAAGTTCGATAATGACATTCGTGCTTTTGTGTCATACAACGTACTGGATGCGGGATCTAACTATGTGATCCAACCTAACTACAATGCAGACCCTAACGACGTCTTTAAGCGCCAATTTGTGGTAGTAGGTTTGCACTATTTATTTGACCCTCAAACGGTGATATACATTGAAACTCGTAGTGACTTCAGTGACTTTACCAGTGCAGACAAAGTACAACAAGCCAGAATGGAAGTGTCTGAAGATGACGGTATCGCCATCGGTCTTCGCTACACGCTTTAATCTGAACCTCTGTGCTATATCTCTGTGCTATTGCTAAATAGCACATTAAATTAATAGCAGATCAAAAAAGGTTCGACAGTGATGTCGAACCTTTTTTTATGGCTGTTGTTAAGCTGACAAAAACGCGCGCTTGAATTAGCACACCTAAGCCGCAAGGCTTAAAAGACAAATGCTGAACAACACATTTAAACAAGCAGTTAAACAAGCATTTAAACCAAACCCTTTAAACCACCGCGCTTAAGCAACGGGTTTCTCGTCAATTATCGTTACTTTCTCAACCACAATCGGCTCACGCGGCACATCATCATGGCCCGCAATAGTCGTGGTGTTAACCCGCTCCATTTGTTGGATAACATCCATACCCGCGGTCACTTTAGCAAACACCGCATAACCCCACCCTGCATTAGTTGTCGCAACGTGGTCTAGAAAATCATTGTCAGCGACATTAATAAAAAACTGCCCAGTAGCAGAATGCGGCGAATCCGTTCGCGCCATGGCTAACGTGCCCAACACGTTTTTCAAGCCTTTATTGGCTTCATTGGCAATAGGGTCGCGAGTTGGTTTTTCTGTCATTTTGGCGGTTAAGCCACCACCCTGCACCATAAAACCTTTAATAACCCGATGAAAAATAGTGCCTTGATAAAAACCGTCTTGGCAGTATTTTAGAAAGTTTTTTGAAGAAACCGGTGCACGTTCCATTTCAAGCTCTACGGTAAAATCGCCAAGGTTGGTGCTAAAGATAATCATATACTGCCATGTTCCAAAAATGAGAATAGCCGCCAGTATATTCTATAGTACCGAAGGCGGCTATTACGCTTATCCTTGAATGAAATCCCTGCCCTTTACATTTTCCACTTATTGGGCGGGCTGATTAAATAAATCCATCGCGGTGCGCGTCATTGCCCGAACGCCTGTTCGGATGGTTAACGGATAATCTGGCGCAAACTGGCTAGAATGCAAAGACGGCAAGGTATCGCCCGACTCAACACTTGCTTGATACTGGCTAGGTTCTACCGCGCCAAGCCAAAATAAAGTAATAGGGCGTTTCTCTGGTGTCAGTCCATATAAACCAAAATCTTCGCCAGCCATTACCGGTGGCGCCACCAGTACATTATCGCTGCCTAATTCGGCTTCGATACTGGCTTTAACCTTAGCGGCTAACGCTGGATGATTATAGGTTGACGGAATGGTTTCATCATCATGCACATACACCACAGGCATTAACTCATCTGCTAAGCCTGCGCTCAATGCAATACCTGTAGTAATACGTTTAATCGCCGCCATTTGCTGCTCACGCACCGCCGGATTATACGAGCGCAAGGTCAGCTGAAGCTTCACTTCATCGGAAATAATATTGTGTTTTGAGCCTCCATGAATCGAGCCCACAGTCACCACATTAGGCTCTAACGGCGACACCTCGCGGCTCACAATAGTTTGCAGTGCAAGTACGGTGCGCGCAGCAAGTACTACCGGATCGATGGTGGCGTGCGGATAAGCCCCATGGCCACCTTTACCCTTAATGGTAATATCAACCGAATCAACATTCGCCAAGGCATAACCACTTACGGTACCTACTTTACCCGCTGGGATTGACGCACTCACATGCAAACCAATAATGCTGTCTGGTGTCGGGAATTGGCTAAACAAACCCTGTTTGAGCATGGCTTTGGCGCCGCCGCCAACCTCTTCTGCAGGTTGAGCCACCATCATTAACGTGCCTTGCCAATCAGCTTTGTGAAGCATTAATTGTTGTGCAGTGCCAATTAAACTGGTCATGTGAATATCGTGGCCACAACCATGCATAATCCCAACCGTATTATTGTTCGCATCTTGCGTGGTAACCGTTGAGGCATATTGTTTACCGGTTTGCTCAATAATAGGCAATCCATCAATATCAGCACGGATCATCACCACTGGTCCTTTACCATTTTTAACGATGCCGACCACACCATAACCACCAAAATTAGCAGTCACCTCAAATCCTAATTGTTTCAGTTCTTGCGCCATGCGTTGGCTAGTGGCTTTTTCTTGATATGACAATTCAGGGTGTTGATGAAGGTGTAAATAAAGCTGCTCCAGTTTAGGTAATGCTTTAGTTACAGAGAGATCAAGATCGCTCGCGCTAACCGTAAATGACAACAACGAAACTGAAAACACTAACGCCAATAAGGGATATGCAACACGTAAGCAGGTCATATTATTATTCTTAATTGTCGGGAATTGAGTATGTTAATCTAGCATAAGCTTAAGCTACTTTATAATGGGTTTTCGTTAACCCCAAGCCAATTAAGGGATAAGGTTTGTAGTGGCATAGTGATTAAGTCATTGCGGACATAAAAATAATAGTAAGGGAAACCAATGACAGTCATTACTGAAACACCCAGGCTAATTATTCGACAATTTACCCTTGATGACGCGCCAGCCGTATTACACTTCAATACTCCAGAACAAGTCAGCCTCTATACCGGTGACGCAGGAATGTGCACAACATTAACCGACGCCGAAAATATCATTGCCAATATTTGGTTAGTTGAATATCAGCAATACGGTTTTGGCCGTTGGGCTGTGGTATTTAAAGAAACCAATACTGTGATTGGTTTTTGCGGTTTTAAAAATGAAACTCGTATTAATGCCATCGATATTGGTTATCGCCTACACCCTGACTACTGGGGTATTGGCTTAGCCACAGAAGCCAATCTCGCCTGCATTGCATACGCTAAAGAGCACATGTCACTAGACCTTGTTTATGCCGATGTTGTTGATGCCAATAGCGGCTCGATCAACGTGGCCACTAAGTTAGGCATGACATTTCATTCTCAATTCCAACGAGATGAATTTACTTTTAATCGTTATGTCATGTTATTGAACGGCAACTAACGAGTACTTATCTAAGTACTAACGCTAAGCTCTAAATCTAAGTACTAAATCTAGTCACTAAAAAAGATCGCAAGCCGCAAGAGGATAACCGGCTTTGCCATCAGAACACACTCGGTGCTGCTGGCTTATTTTTGTCCCAAGCTAGCCTCCCACAAACAAATCCACTTTATAAAATGGCCTAAGCTGGTGATGATATAAGCCGTTATAACAAAGAACATGAAAATTATTGTTCCATGAAATGTTAACTAAATAAATTAAACAACATAAATGTCACAACAACCCCTTAACCCGCCTATACTCGATCGAGGACAGATTTAACGGCTCGCTGACGACTCAGTTGTATATCCGTATTCGCTCTGCCACAGAGTGAATTCGGATCACCTAATATAAGTTTAATTAATGTTTGCATAACACAACTTATTTGAGTAGGTTGATAAATAACCTCAGCTCGGGGTAATAGTCGGTTATCAAAGTGGTTTTTATCTATTTATCCTGTCGCTGATTGAGCGTTAAAGTTAAATAAAAACCGTATAGATTGAAGCGTACAAACGATATTTATGACTAACACTGTTATAGAGCATTTATCTTAGGTTGTAAGAGTGCTGTGTAAGCGTACGGTGTAAAAGAGCGATATGAGATTCATGGAAGAAGAGCAACTACTGCACTTAACATTGCTAGACCTGTTATGTAGCAACAGAATGGACTCTTTAGAAATTACCTGATCAGTATTTCCCCTTCATTCATGGCCTCACATTATGTAATAGCATGTTGATATGTGATTAAAATAATATATAGGTTTATATACCTTTATATACCTTTATATACCTTTATATAGGTTTATATAGAGCTAACAATATAGCTGTTAGTGATTAACTCGAATGTGCGCACCTTACAAAATGGCAAGCTGTTAACGTTTTTTAATATACAAACGGTCTGTTTATTGAGTAACAAGACAATGAAAGTAGGGATAATACGATGTTGAAAAACAACACTATTGCGATACCAGCAGAAATGCTAACGTCTTGGCAAACCACAGTAGACCTCATCGCCAAGGTCGCTAAAGTGCCAGCATCATTAATCATGAAACTTCATACTCATGAATTAGAAGTCTTTGTTGCCAACAATAATACTAACAGTCCATTTGCGGCTGGGATGAAGGACTCGCTGGGTCATGGTTTATATTGCGAATCAGTAATTGTTCAACAAACTAAATTACATGTCGAAAATGCCCTAGAAGATCCCAAATGGTGCACAAACCCTGCGCTTGCAGTAGGTATGATGTCTTATTATGGCTTACCCCTCAATTGGCCCGATGGGGAGCCTTTTGGCACCATTTGCATGCTAGACATAAAAGCAAATAGTTACTCAGGCGACCTTATGATGTTGATGGAGTGTTTTCGTCGCTGTATTGAAGGTAATCTAGAAATGTTAGCGCAAAAGGAAAAACTTGCACAAGCCAATTTACATTTAGAAACCAGTATTGCACAGCGCACCTTTGAATTAGAGAAGCTTAACAGCGATTTAATGCAAGAAATCGATTCACGCATCGCGGCGGAAAAACTATTAGATATCCAGCAACGTTTCGACTCCGTCACTGGTTTGCCTAAATTTAACCAGCTCGAAAAAGTGTTTAACAAACTTATTGCAAAAAATGAGTTGACTAGTATTTCGATAATTCATTTCAGCATCACTAACCTAAAGAGAATTCAAGACGGATTTGGTTATGACATAAGTGACAAAGTGCGCAATACCGTTGTCCAAAAACTGCAACTCTTTACTAATAATAGTACCTATCTTGCCATTTTCAGTGAAACCACATTCTGCATCATTATCCCGACCAAAAAACAGCAGTATGCCAACAAGATGGCGGTTTTTTGCAGCCGCTTATGTCAGCAATTTAGCCAAGATATTTATGTTGATGAATTATCACTCTCCATTACCACAGCAATGGGAGTCGCATTTTACCCCAATGATGGTAGTGGATTTATGGACCTATCAAGAAAATCCAGCGCCGCGCTATCACATTGTGAAATGGGTAATAACAATAGCTATAAGTTTTTTAACCCAAAAATGGAATCTGAACTGTCTAGTCGTATAAAAATGGAATCATTATTAAGGGCGGCACTGCAGCGCGATGAGTTGTCATTGCATTATCAACCTTTTGTAAACACCCAAAGCCAAAGTGTTGTCGGCGCCGAAGTACTTATAAGATGGCATAACCCAATTTTAGGCCAAGTTTCACCGGTCGACTTTATTGAAATTGCAGAACATTCAGGGCAAATCATTGAAATCGGTTATTTTGTATTAAGAAGCGCTCTGAAACAGTTAGCTTATTGGCGCGAAATATACAATCAAGATTTTTATCTGGCGATCAATTTGTCTCCAGTACAACTCAAAGACAGCTACTTGGTCGATAAAATTGTTAACTTGCTTGAGTTATACAAAATACCCGGCCATTTGCTTGAGATTGAGCTAACAGAAAATGCGTTAATACATGATGCCGCATATGCCCAAGAAGTACTGAGCAAGTTACATCGGAAGGGGATCCGTTTGTCGTTAGATGATTTTGGTACTGGCTATTCATCACTCAGTTATTTGCAGTATTACCCTTTTAACTCAATTAAAATTGATCGCAGTTTTATTCACAATCTTGAAACCTCAGAACAGAGCCGACAGTTGGTGAACACCATTATCGCCATGGCCAATAACTTACAGTTGTCATTAGTGGCAGAAGGGGTCGAAAATCAATTTCAAGCCGATTTTGTTGCCAAGCAAGGAGCCAATATATGGCAGGGTTATTATCTGGGAAAACCGGTAGATGCCAATGCTTTTGCCCAGCAATACCTCATTCCCTCAATGACACCACTGTTTTAACCTTCGCCAGTTAGGACACAAAGCAGGATTAGAGTATGTACCATCATTAAGGGCGGATACGTCAACTGACGCACCCTTGGATCATACCCATTACATTTGTAAGCGCACATTTGAGGTTATTTTGGTCGAACATGCCAACACAAAACCTGCCGCAATTTCTTCAGCCGTTAATGCCATCTTACTAGACGACTCAGTGGTGCCCGAAACAACCTGACATTTACACGCCCCGCATACGCCAGAACGACAAGCAGCAATAATCGGTAACTTTGCAGACTCAATACCATCAAGTAGGCTTTGATTGCCCGTTAATGGGATCTGTTTGTCGCCAATGCTCAACATAAACTGCTCGGTAGATGGATTACTTTCCATCGCGGCTTTCAACCCCATAGCACTACTTGCACCAAAGCTTTCTTGATTGAACTGGCTCATATCAAATTCGGCAGCTTCTAACAGTAATTTCACGTCGCTCATATAAGATTCAGGACCACACACAAATACCGTACGCTGCTGATAATCTGGTACTAATTTGATTAGGCTTGCTAAGTTTAATCGACCAATACCAAAGCCTGTATCCTCATGTTTATCAATGAGAATTTGGCTATTGTCATCCGACTTAAGCATATAATTAAGATTGAATTTTGGGCTTCGTGATGCCATCGACGCCATTGAATTGGCAAACATAATGTCATCAACCGTTTTGGCACTGTGTACAAAGGCAATATCGCTGTCGGTGGTGGTATCGCAAAGCCAGCGCGACATAGAATGCATTGGCGTCACGCCGCAACCGGCACTTAAAAATAAGTACTTATCGGCCTCAATATCGACTAAGTTAAATATCCCATCAGGGCCAGTAACAGTCACTTCATCGCCTACGTTCAGCGACTCAGTTAAGTAATTAGACACCACGCCACCAGTGATTTTTTTAATCGTGATCACTAATGAAAATGGTCGTGAAGGTGACGATGAAATAGTGTAACTGCGGTAAACCTTGTCGCCATTAATCGCTAATTTAAAGGTAATAAACTGTCCCGGTTTAAAATTAAATTTAACCGGTGTAAGTCCCTGAAAGCGAAAACTGACCACATCGTGGGTTTCATTCCATTTTTCAACACAGCAAAGCTGTACTTCACCTCGTTGCCAGTTATCGGCAGCCAAAAGTGCTTTCGGAGTTGCCAGTACAGCAGGTTCAACCACAGGTGGAGCATCACTAACTGGGGTAACCTTTTTAGCCGTTTGGGCAGAAAGCGCTTGTGAAAATGAAAAACCAACGGAGGGAGTACTACTCATTTTGATGCCTTTAACGCAGTAAAAAAGAGAGGTGGCAATATGGATAATCCCATAGTGCCATTAATCGCAATAGTGCAAATAAGCTGGGCTTAGATGCACTATTGTTATAACAAGATTACGCCACGTTGATCATGGCTTTTAAGTCTGTTTCAACATCGGTAGTGGTGCGTAAACCAAACTGTTGCTCTAAAATGTTTGCTAGGTTTTCGGTTAAGAATCCTGGTGCACTTGGGCCAGTACGAATGTTTTTCACCCCAAGAGACAACAAGGTTAACAACACTACAATCGCTTTTTGCTCAAACCACGACAACACTATGCTTAACGGTAAGTCGTTAAGGTCACATTCAAAAATGTCCTTTAACGCTAACGCCAACTGAATAGCAGAATATGCATCATTACACTGGCCAATATCTAGCAAGCGTGGCACACCGTTAATGTCGCCAAATTCCAGTTTATTGAATTTGTACTTACCGCAACCTAAGGTCAAAATAATTGAATCATCAGGCACAGACTTAGCTAAGTCTGTAAAGTAATTGCGCTCTAATTTGTCGCCATCACAACCACCAATTAAGAAGAAGTGCTTAAT
Source organism: Shewanella sp. T24-MNA-CIBAN-0130 (assembly GCF_040310185.1). Lineage (NCBI taxonomy): Bacteria > Pseudomonadati > Pseudomonadota > Gammaproteobacteria > Alteromonadales > Shewanellaceae > Shewanella > Shewanella sp. T24-MNA-CIBAN-0130. Next base: position 19,100 of record NZ_JBEOPP010000049.1, read on the forward strand.
AGAACCATTCTTAACGTTTTCAACCACTGTTGGTGCTGCAGCCATTAATGCATTGCGAGCAAAACCAATGGTGATCATGTGGGGGATTTCATCATAGATAAAGCCTTCAAGCGCGAGTGCTTTATTAATCACTTCGCTAAAGTCATCACCTTCAACATGGGTCACACCAGGCCAACCGACAATACTACGAGTATAAATACGGTCAGAGTATTCACCCACAGTAGGGTCGATAATACAGTTTGAGGTCATCACCACTGCACCAGGGAAAGTGGCAAATTCTTTTTGCTGATTCTGCCAAGCGCCGCCGTAGTTACCGACTAAATGCGGGTACTTTTTAAAGGCTGGGTAAGCCAGAGCCGGTAACATTTCGCCGTGAGTAAAGACATTAATGCCCTTGCCTTCGGTTTGTTGCAAAATAAGCTCTAAATCTTTCATGTCGTGGCCAGACACTAAAATCGCCTTGCCTTTAACAGATTTTGTATTCACTTGCGTTGGCTCAGGGTGGCCAAATGAGGTGGTTTCGCCTAAATCTAACATCGCCATAATGCGATAGTTTAATTGGCCAATTTCCATTGAGGTAGCAAATAACTTGTCAGCATCAACTGAGTCTTCACCTAAAAATGCCATGATTTTATGGAACTCAGCAGCCACATCAACATCAGTTTGGTCTAATACGCGAGCATGCTCCATATAAGCAGCCGCGCCTTTTAAGCCGTATAAGCATAATAAGCGTAAGCCAAGAATATCTTCATGCACGTCACCACGATTAGGCAGTGCTATTGGCGCTTGAGCTAAAATTTCAGGCTTAGATGCACCAAGTAATATCTCACCTTGGGCGCTGACTATTTCAGGCTCTATGCCTTTGTCTTTACAAGCAGCTATATAAGCGGCTTTTAATTGGTCACGATAGGTTTGAGCCTGATAGGCATAATCAATTAACCGTTCATCGTCAAAGTTTACGTTAGTGAGTGTGGCAAAAAAGGCCTTAGGAACAAAGACATCAATGTCGTTGTCTACAATGCCGAACTCGCGGGCTTTAATTGCGTAAGCAGACACGCCTTGCAGCATATAAATTAATAAGTCTTGAATATCAGACGTCGACGCCAACTTGCCGCACATTCCTTGCGAGTAACTACAGCCATTACCTTCTGGTGTTCTAATGGTTTGCTCACATTGCACACAAAACATAACTCTACTCCTCAAATATTATTCATGTATAAAGTTTACATGTTATAAATGAGTTTACTCTTTACACCGTAAAGCAAAACCCATTTTTAAGACCAATGTTGTATTTTACGAGCTACGTCACCTTCAGCGATCGCTAATGTAATTAGCTTTTTTTCTAGCTTGTTCAAGCATGAACACCGATAGGTACCACAACAAGGCCTATTATCAATGTCAGTATAAGTCGATATGATAGTAACAGTCGGTCTTTAAAAAACGTTCCATTTACCCAATGAAAACAAGTAGAATTAATTAAAGATTTTCAATCAGGATGAACAGATGAAAACCAAGCTTAATGTTATCGCATCGACCCTATTGTTGGTGCTTGCCCCTGCAGCAATGGCCGCCGATGTTGCAGTCATCACTTTAGACAATGGCGCTAATGTTCGCCTAAAAGATGACTTTACCTGGGAATACATCATTACCGAAACCGTCAGTCAACCAGTGCAAGCCGCTAAAGCAGGCATCACAAAGCAAGCAAACGTAGTAACACAGCCTACCATTGCATCTGCAGCGTCAATAGCAGCAGTGACTACACCTGTTGCAGCACCAACGGTTACCATGCCCACTGCGGCAGCAATTAATACTCAGGTATCAACCACACGCTTAACGGCAGCGGCATTAGCACAACCAGAACTGTTAGGCAGCACGGCCAAAGATGGCATTAAAATCACCCTTGTAGACACCAAATGGAAGGATGACAACGTCGGCTTAGTGTTTGATTTTGACAGCAGCAGTAACGAGCATGTCACCCTGGTTGAAGTTGAAGCCAGCTTTTATAACGACCAAGGTGAACTGATCAAACAAGAAAACCTACAAGCGTGGGAAGCTATTCCTAGGATGCCAGACACTTACCTGCGTAAAGGACAGCATCGCCAAAGTGATACCCTATGGATAGAAGATATTAATCAACAGCAATGGCAAAAGCAGTTGATAAGTTTAAAAATTGTCGAAATTGAGTCTCGCTAACCCTGCATCCAGTTCAACAGATAGCGACTAAAAATTGACATAAAAAAGCCTAAGCGAAATCAATATTTCATTTAGGCTTAGTCTTTGCGCGCCAAAGTGTTAACACACCCTCCGCATAGGGACACTGATTAGTTTAACAATTCATGCTCTTTAGGCAGCTGCTTACTAATCCACAATATCAATTTATGTTTGCGATTTGGACCATCATCTTTATCTTCGGCTAAGGGTTGGATTAAGTTGTCTTGAACCAATAATCGATAAATACATTCGACTTTATCTTTTGGCGAAATGCCTTTACCAAAATCATCAAAACCACGCTTTTGCGCGTATCCCATGCCAATCTCCATCGCGAGCTTGAGCAGTTTTGTATCGTGTTTACCAACTTTCATCTATCAGCCTCATCGTGCTTATTTATCACTATTAAGCTACGCGAATATCCACAAATTGCCACTACAATTGCGCCAAGAATGCCCCAAAACCTAACAAACATCACTATTGGTAAGTTTCGTTACAATAATTATTCATAGTTTATCCCTTTAACCTATGCTGCAAGACGCAGTCTTGTTATTGTATTGTGGTTATTTCATTACGTTTTTATTGTCACTATTGTTCGCCACAGCTACATTTCGAATAGGCATAAAAACACCTAAAAGGGCAAAGACCCAAGGATATTTCAATGCGCAAAACACTTATTACCACTGCAGTGAGTGCTGCACTGATGCTCAGCGCCTGTTCAGAGCCATCAGTAGATACTGCCATGGCAGACAAAACCGCCGCTGAGGCAACAAAAACAATGACTAAAGCTCCTGCAACTGCCAACAACGTACTGTTAACACCTAGCCCTTTACAATACATGGCGCCGCAGTTCGACAAGTTTACAGCCAGCGACTACTTGCCTGCATTTAAGCAAGGAATGCTAGAGCACAAAACTGAAATCGCAACTATCACCAATAACAGCGAACCAGCCACGTTTGACAACACCATTGTCGCGTTAGAAAAAACCGGAGCCACACTAGACCGAACTCAACGTGTTTTTTTCAATCTTTCAGGACTTATTTCAGACGACAACTTCATCAGCGTTGAAGAACAGATTGTGCCTAAGTTAACCGCACACCAAGACAACATCTACCTTGATGAAAAACTGTTTGCTCGCGTCCAAGTTATATATAAAAACAAAGCCGCATTAACAGGCGAAGATTTACGCTTGGTTGAAGTGTATTACGACCGTTTTGTGCGCGCAGGTGCTGAATTATCTGTCGCAGACAAAACGAAAATGCGTGAGCTAAACGGTGAGTTAGCCAAACTTGAAACCAGTTTTTCACAAAACGTTTTAAAATCATTTACAGCTGACGTTATCGTCATCGAAGACAAAGCTCAACTTGATGGTTTGTCAGACAGCGACATCGCATCATTAGCTGCTGCAGCAAAAGATGCTGGCAAAACGGGCTACATGATCACGCTAGTGAACACCACCACTCAGCCGCTACTGTCTAGCCTTAAAAACCGTGATGTTCGCAAACAACTGTGGGAAACCTCAGCTTATCGCGCCATGGACACTAACGCGCCGTTAAACATCAAAATAGCTCAACTGCGGGCACAAAAAGCCACACTATTAGGTTACCCAACTTGGGCGGCATACTCCTTAGGCGACCAAATGGCCAAAAACCCAGAAGCGGTTTATGGAATACTTGACGACCTAGCACCAAAAGCACTGATTAAGGCCAAAGTCGAAGCCGCTGACATCCAAGCCGAAATTGTTAAAGATGGCAAAGATTTCAAACTTCAGCCATGGGACTGGGCGTACTACGCAGAAAAAGTACGTAAAGCCAAATATGACTTAGACGACAACCAAGTTAAGCCGTATTTTGAAATGAATACCGTACTAAACGATGGCTTGTTCTTCGCCATGAACAAACTCTACGGCATCACGATTAAACCACGCAATGACTTACCGGTATGGCACAAAGACGTGTCAGCTTATGAAGTCTTTAACAAAGACGGTAGCTCAATTGGCTTATTCTATCTAGACCCATACGCTCGCCAAGGCAAACGTGGCGGCGCCTGGATGGACGAACTTGTCACCCAGTCATTCTTGCAAAACACTAAGCCTGTGGTCTATAACGCGCTGAATATTCCTAAGCCAGCCGAAGGTCAGCCAACACTGATGACATTCGACGAAGTTAACACCATGTTCCACGAATTTGGCCATGCTATCCATGGATTGTTCTCACAAGTTAACTACCCTAGCCTAGCGGGCACCGCAACCGCGCGTGACTTTGTTGAGTTTCCATCACAAGCTAATGAAGACTGGAGCGTCGACCCACAAGTGCTTGCCAATTACGCTAAGCACTACCAAACGGGCGAACCAATCCCAGCAGAGTTACTCGCAAAAGTATTAAAGTCACACACCTTTAACCAAGGCTTTAATACGGTTGAATACCTAGCCGCTGCGCTACTTGATATGGAATGGCACTCTATTGCTGCTGGAACTGAAATCACCGACGTTACGGCCTTTGAACAACAAGCACTGGCTAAACACGGTTTAGATTACACGCCTGTACCACCTCGCTACAAAACAACCTACTTTAGCCACAGCTTCGCTGGCGGCTATTCAGCAGGTTACTATGCGTACCTATGGACTGAAGTGTTTGCTGCTGACTCATTCTCTTACATGATGTCAAATGGTGGATTAACCCTAGAGAATGGCCAAAAGTACCGTGACACAGTGTTGTCAAAAGGTAACAGCCAAGATCTGATGCAAGACTACATCGACTTTACCGGTAAAAAACCCACTACCGACGCCTTATTAAAGCGCCGTGGTTTGGTTAACTAATCACGAAAAAGTCATTAGCCTCTCGACTTTGGTAACTCACCCCGTCGAGAGGCTAACTAATAATAAAAGTGTCACCAGGGTAATACAGGATAAATATTGCGCAACCGTGAGCTTATTTGTGTCATTTTGCACATTTGTTGTGCCATTAAACACCTCAAGGCTTTACATTTTCGCCAATACCCTTATTATCCACCCTGTTCGGAGGGATGGCAGAGTGGTCGAATGCACCGGTCTTGAAAACCGGCAACGGTTTATCCCGTTCTAGGGTTCAAATCCCTATCCCTCCGCCACATTTAAATAAAAAGGCCTGCTATTTATAGCGGGCCTTTTTATTGGGCGAAAGATAGGACTTTAAACCCAGGGTTCCTATTTATTACAAGCAAGCTATCCCTCCGCCACATTCAATGAAAAAGCCTTATCAGAAATGATAGGGCTTTTTTGTGTCTGTAGCATTTAAACCCACGGGTTCCTCTTTATTACAAGCAAGCTATCCCTCCGCCACATTTGACTACCAAAAATATCAACCCATGCACTTTTTTATATAGACATTTAGACTATTGATTTCAAATGAAATGCACATTAATTCAAGGTTTGTTCAATACTTTAATCGTGCTGGCTCGTTTTGTTGCTGTAAAACAGAAAAGATTAGAAGATTCACATCAAAGGCATAGCAATAAAATATGAAATAAATCAATTACTTATGCGGCCTAATTTATTATTCGATCCATTCAATAAAAGTTAGTGCGTTAAGGATTCATTTTGAATACCTTTTAATAGCTTGTATGGCTTTATCCTTTGCTGTTTATACGGAAACCACATTTAATAACGTAAACGAACTTGAGCCATCGTCAGAGCATGATGTTGATATGCTACGCGTAATAGACCTGAAGCAAGGTCATCATGAGATAACACAGATCAAACTTGCCGATAAGGAAAATAGCATGTCGAGTCAGTTTGTTAATTTTTGGAGTAAACAACCCTTACCTGATTATCCGTAAATTAACGATATACCACTATCTGTGATTGCTTCCATAGAAAATCACTAATAAGCCTGCGTATCTGTTTTTTCGCGAATAAAGATCCAAAATATGGGGCGAACTATGGCAAGGTTGGACGCACGTTTTCCCACACAGAAAACTGTATTGGCGCAAAACTGCGAACACTAGGTACAGTTTGATGAACCAGAATGGGTGATTAAGGAGCTTTTGTTACTCACCTCGACGCTGGATAATAGATGGGATAAATCGTTAAAAACGGGTTTACTTCAACTCTGTAATATCAAATTAGCCATGTGTTTTGCTAACAAGGCAGATAGCAAAATATAGGGTTGTTTGATAAGCTTTATTATCCAGAATTGAGGTTACTTATGCCGACGTTGGACAAACACTAACGAGCAAAGGCTGCACCGCGCGCCAGCGTTGGGCGAAAATATCAACCACGAGGATCTGGCGAGTCGTGTTATCTTAAAATTATCCATACAAAACTAGGCTCTCTATGTTAACGATACTGACATTTTGTACGCTATTGATCCTACTAGCTACTTTGTTGCCTTTGTCGCGACATCCGCATTGGATTGTCAGGGGCATGGATTTCCCTCGATTGCAGTTGACGATATTGGCAACGGTGCTGTTGATCGCTGATGTTGTTTTTCTCGACACTCAAATGATCAATACACAGGCACTGATTTTGGTCACTATGCTGTGTTTAATCTGGCAGTTGTGCTGGATATTGCCTTATACTTTTTTATTTCCCAAGGAGGTCAAAACCTCCACTGAATTCAATGCCGACAATCAACTCAGCATTATCACATCGAATGTACTCACACCAAATCGCAATGCAGAAGCGTTGATCCAGCTGGTTAACAAGCATAAGCCTGATGTACTAGTCACACTGGAATCCGACCAATGGTGGGAAAACAAACTTAAGATATTAGAAACTGACATGCCCTACAGCATCAAATGTCCTCTGGATAACCTTTATGGTATGCATGTGTTTTCACGCTTGCCGTTAGGCGAGCAAGAAATCTGCTATTTGGTTGAGAAGGATGTTCCATCGATACATGCAACATTAACGTTACGTACGGGAGATCACATTCGCGTGCACTTTCTCCATCCAGCGCCCCCAAGCCCAACAGAAAACGCTGAATCGGCGGAGCGAGATGCTGAATTGGTGATAGTGGCTCGAAGTGTAGCCGAGAGTGACCAACCTGTGATTGTAACCGGTGATCTTAACGATGTGGCTTGGTCTGCCACAACTCGTCTTTTTCGTAAAATTAGTGGCCTGCTTGATCCGCGCGTGGGGCGTGGAGCATTTAACACTTTTCACGTGGATTACTCGCTCTTGCGTTGGCCTTTGGATCATTTGTTTCACAGTCGGCATTTTACTTTGCAAAACATTCAACGCTTACCTTCGATTGGTTCGGATCATTTCCCTCTACTGACTAGGCTCTCATTTACTCCGTCGCAAAGTACCAACCAGGAAGGTATTAAAGCCGGTGCTTGTGAGCATGAGTGGGCCAAAGCAGTATCAACAGAGCAGAAAGTGAGTAAGAATGATGTGCCGAAGCCTGGAGAAGCACCCTAAGCAACAATAGCGAGATTGATGAACATATACTTAAAAAATAACTGTTTATTGCCTAATCTCACTTATGAGGTAATAATATCACCTCGAATTTGGTGGCCAATAATGAGTGAGCTATTACTAACCTCCCCTTAAAAAGCAAATTTCTATCTTTAAATAATACTAAATAGTATTGACTAGGTATCGACCAAGCCTAACAAACGATTTATGCCTCGCACACAGCGTAACTCATAAAGACAATACGACAACACTAGAGGATGACAACAATGTACAAACAGATTTCAATTATTACACTCAGCATGATGCTGTTAATGGGTTGCTCTGGCACTGTACCTACATTGGGCTTAAATGATGGCCAATTAATGCCATGCCCTGACTCGCCAAACTGTGTCAATAGTCAACAAGCAGCAGATGAAGAACATTTTATAGCACCGATCGATTTCATCGGAACGCAGCAACAAGCGAAAGTGCGCCTTTTACACATATTAAAGGCCTCGGAGCGAACAAATATCGTCGTGGTTGAGGAAAATTATATTCGAGTTGAGTTTACCTCTCAGGTATTGCAGTTTGTTGACGATGTTGAGTTTTATTTCCCATCTACAATATCCGATAAAATATCCATACATGTCAGATCAGCTTCACGTATCGGACACTCTGACTTTGGTGTTAATCGGGAGCGAATAGAACAAATTAGAAATAAATTTAACGCATATGAACAACAATAAAAAATTTACAAACGTAATTTATATAGGTAATAGTGGTTTAGCTTTTGTCAGTCCAATTTTAGCTAAAATGGACTCGATGGAAGCTATCATTTCTCTGGAAATTGACAGAAAATTTATCGGGGATCCCCAATAACGAAACGTTATTGATTTCGTAAGTGCCATTAGTTTCAGGTCCATTATCTGTAACCTCATCAACTGTGACCTCTTAAAAGTCAGGAGTAAGAATGAATAATAAAATTATTGGGATCGTGCTTGTTATTGCGGGTATTTTTTTAGCTATGTGGGGCTACAATATTTATGATTCAGCGGGCTCTCAATTTAGCCGAGCGTTAAGTGGTGATGCGCCTATTGAAGCTTGGGCAGGAATGGTGGGGGGTATCATTTGCGTGTTAATTGGTATCACAAAATTAAAGTAAATTTGTTGTGGTTAAACACTTAGCAAAGTATTTGACGATAATAAGGCGTTAACAATAAATATTATTTATTGTTAACGCCTTATTATGCCTATTTATATGCAAGGTTATTTGTTGCAAGAACTGCACATTAACGTCGAGCATACAGCTAAACTTATCTTTTAAAACAAGTTGTTAAATAACCAATGCTCATTCTGTAACTATTGGGATCGATGCAGGCTGCAGTAAATAGTCACTGCAATCTTGCTTTAGGCTGTCATCTAAATAACATTACTCACTCAGCTTATCATCAAGTAAATCTAATCTATCTTGTCCCCAAAATTGCTCTTTTTCATACACATAAGCTGGCACACCCAACAAACCTTTCTCGATAGCGTCTAAGGTGTTGGCTTCGTATATTGCATCGATATCGGCTAATAGCGCTTGCTGTAAAACACTGTCTGCATCGATATTAACCGAGGTTAATATTTGTCTAATAACTGCCTCATCAGCAATGTTTTGATCTGCAGCCCAACATGCTGCCAGCACATTGCCGACAAACTCGCTGACCTCTTGCCCAGCTTGCTGTAATACAATCGTGCACTTATCTGCCAAACTAGGGTCTGCAGGGAAAAAAACCGGATGTAGACTAAGCGGTAATTGGCGCTTTTTTGCCCAGCGAGCTAGCTCTATTAAGCGATAGTCTTGTCGAGCTTGTGGGCGCTGTTTTACAGGCAGCACACCTAATACCGCAAATAATTTTGACAGTTTAATGGGCTTATAGTTTATCCCTAAGTGGTACTTATTTGCCAACGAGATAAAGGTGTTGTGGCCTAAATAAGTATAAGGAGAGAGGCTAGTAAAGTAATAATCTATTGCTGTTGTCATGGTTGGCACTACCTTTATGTTAATGGGATAATTAACACGACCCCATGATTTCATTTTAAATTCATCTTGAACATACTGTATTCGGTGCTGGGTAATCGCTACTCAAACTATAGCAGGTGTTGGCAGGTTTAATAACTCAGATGACATCAGAAGATAGTCACGCTTTACACCAATAGAAATATTGCATTGAAAGCTAGGGCCTGTTGATCTTTGCTGGTTAAATTTTGTTCGAGATAAAAACGTTTTAATCGAGGCGAGTGGATTGCTGCCTAGCAATCTAAGCAAAATTCGCTCAACAAAGAGTAAAACGTTTTTAGCCGAACCCTTCGGGCAGCTTTTGTTGGTCATTTCTACTGCGTTATTGGCTTTTTATGTAGAATAACTACACCACACAGCCTCTGCTTCATAGCTCATGTTTAAGTAATGAGCAACAATTCGCTGCAAAAACAACCTTGAAAGATCAACAGGCCCTATTAGGCCCATAAAAAAAACGCGAGTAGTACAGTTATATCTGCTGACGTTATTGCAATAACTAAGCTTAACGTAACACCAAAACACCACTCATTTGTACAATATCATCTTATATTGCAACTGGACGTAATGTCTATTTAGCTTTTTTTATCCCATGTTGATTGAGATAAACAAGCATGAATCATGGCACACGTCGACGAGTGTTATCTGTAATCATTTGCCTAATAAAGGCGCTAACACGGTTAACTGGCCATCTATGGGTTCTGTTATGGTTAAGCCTAAAATATGGGCGATAAGAGGATATAAATGGATGTTTTCAGCATTGGCTATGGTGACTTGATTAAACGCGGGTCCTTGAGCATATAACACAGTATTCATGTCGGTAATCACATTGGCATCGTAGCCGTGCTTACCAATGCGCCCTGCCCGTGCATCGCTACTAGTAATGTAGTGTTGATTACTGATCAGTACCGCATCTTCAATAGAGGGATTCGCGCTAAAGTGTAAATTGGCCGGTATATCTTGCTGACGATAAAACTGTAAACCGGGTACCTTTTGGGTTAATGCTTCTAACGCGGCTAAGTCTTGCTGTTTGTTTTGCCCTGTCGCAGTCACTAACGAAAATGCGGCATCGTTGTTAAAGCTAAATTTATCTTTTAACGTTTCATTGCCAGCAAACAGTTTGTCGGTATATACACGTTCAAATCCGTCAACCTTAGTCATGCCATGGTCGGAGGTGATAATTACATTCACTTTAAAGGGTAAGGCTTTTATTCCAGTCAGTAATTGCCCTATGGCTTGGTCAACGTTCTGCACTGCTTGGTAGGTGTTATCTGATGTTGGACCATAGAGATGCCCGGCAGTATCAACGTCTGAAAAATACAAGGTCACAAATTGTGGACGCTGATCTTCGGCCAAATTAAACCACTGTAACACCTGCTGTACTCGTTGATTATTTGCCGCATCATCTTTGTAAGGCAGCCAATAATCTGGACGGTGACCCGCAATTTTGGCTTCTGAACCTGGCCAAAAATAGCTGGCACTTTTTAACCCTTGTTGACCCGCTAATGACCATAATGGAACCCCATGGTAAAAGCGGCCATCGGTCAAAGCTTGTTTAATATTCAACCCATAGGGCTGCTGCAGAGTATGGTTATAAAAACGGTTTGACACTATGCCGTGATGGGCGGGATACAAACCTGTGACTAAGGTAATGTGGTTAGGAAACGTTACCGTGGGAAACGATGGCTTAAAGCGAGTCACTTGCGCTGCATGGCGAGCAAATTCGCTCAGATGTTTGGGTTTATGCAGACGGTTGTAATCGTATCGATAGCCATCAATAGAAATCAGCAAAACATAGGGTTTCTCGGGCTGTGCTATTGCGGCTTCAATTGGCTGAGCCAATAAAAAAAAGCTACTCACACTGAAAAATATGCAGCTAATAACGACACTTATGATGGCAATTACACGCATTGTGATTTACTCAATAAATCTAAAGAATATCGGCTAATAATATCAATTAAACATGACAGCTTTATTGATCTTTATGCTGTCTTTTTTCAATATTTTGAGCCTCACTCAATGCTATGTCTAAATTGTAAATAGGCCGTGGTAATGGCTTGTGCATCTTCGATGTGCGGGTAGTGGCCTAAGGTTAGCATTTCAGTGACATTGGCATTGGGGATCAAATCTCGATAATGATCGATCATATGCTGACCCGAGATCGGATCGAGCGCTCCGGCGATCAGCTTTATCGGTATCTTACTGTTGATAATGGCACCCACCCAACGCTCACGGTATTGTTGTCGCTGAGTAATGTAGTGAATCAATTTATGCATCACCGACAAACCGTCATTGTGGGTTAATAATTGCCATAGAGTGTCGATCGCTTCTGGCGAAGGTGGTGTCGACGGCCCAAATATGTGTTGTAGATTATGGGCAAACTTTTGTTTGTTGATCAGTTTAGACACCAAAACCCCTAACGGCGACAACAACAACTTCTGAATGAATAGCGGTTTATGGGTTTCAGGAAACAAACCACCATTTAAAAAGCACACACTCTCGATGGTCAATGGACTACAGTCGTCAATTTGCCTCGCTAACAACTCTTGCGCGACAGTGTCACCGTAATCATGAGCTAAAATATGATATTCACTGACACCTAGCTTGTATAAGCATGCCTGATAAATATCGGCTTGGTCGCTTATTAAATATGCCGAATTTTTGGGTTTATCTGATAAGACAAAACCCAACATATCCAGAGTGATCACATAATAGTGCTGGGTTAATTCATACCACATGCCTTCCCAATCCCAACTGGCGCTAGGAAAACCATGAATGAGCAATAATGCAGGCGCCTTACAATCCCCCGCTTGACGGGTAAAAATTTGCTGACCGTTAATGAGAAGGTATTGTCCCTGCTGCTGCCACTCGCTCAATTGGATCATCGTTTCGTTATCCCTTCATTGATAGTTTATGTGCCGTAGAGTTATATCTCTTATCTGGAGTTGAGGTTATATATTGTGTTAATTAACTGACTCTATACTAAAAGGCAGTGATATTATCTCTGACTAACAATATCAAATAGCCAATTCCAATTATCTAATATCAATAGCCAATAGCAATGATTGGCGCGGGAGCATCGGTGTTAACAGATCCGTTATTTTGGTTAGTGGCTATTCCGGCAGTGTTAATCACTGGTATGTCAAAATCAGGTTTTGCTGGCGGTGCAGGCGGATTAACCGTCCCGTTGTTGGCATTAGCGATTAGCCCAGCAACCGCGGCAGCGGTGATGTTACCGTTATTAGTTTACATGGATTTTTTAAGTGTGCGTTCTTGGTGGGGAAAACACAATACCGCGCAATTGTGGATTTTATTGCCTGCTGCCATTGTCGGTATCGTGGTGGCTTATCTGTTATTTGATCAACTTAACGAGCAATATTTACGCGGTATATTAGGAGGGATTTCGTTAGGGTTTGGTATTTATGGCCTCACTTTAGGTGAATGGTCACAAGGTAAACCGTCCTCGTTCATTGGCCAAGTTTGCGGCACTATTGCAGGCTTTACTAGCTTTGTAGCCCATGCCGGCGGGCCACCATTAAATGCCTATTTAATTCCACTGCGTTTAGCCAAAACAGAATACTTGGGCACTGCGGTAGTCTTTTTTGCAGTGGTAAATATGGTCAAGTTAATTCCCTACAGCATGCTGGGACAAATCAATGGTAGCAATTTATTGATATCTGTATCGTTGGCGCCTATCGCTTGGATTGGGGTAAAACTGGGGCTGCGTATTCAAGATAAATTTAACGACAAACAGTTTAAGAAAATCATTCTCAGTTTAATGATAATAGTCGGTTTACGCTTGCTGTGGACTGCATTAATGGCATAACTGTCCTTATAATGAAGCCATAACTATGGTCATATCAGTCCCTATAATAAATGCCATAACGATGGCCATATCGGTTCCTATAATGAATGCCATAACGATGGTCATATCAGTCCCTATAATGAATGCCATAACGATGGCCATATCGGTTCCTATAATGAATGCCATAACGATGGCCATATCAGTCCCTATAATGAATGCCATAACCATGGCCATATCTGTCCCTATAATGAATGCCATGATATTGATGATATGATATTAATTTTACCGTATTGATTTCAAAATATTGATGACATCGTCATGCCTAATAACGTCATTTAAGTTTACCAATATAAAGAAGGGAAGATATGAGTGCTGATAATCGCTATTTTTATGAACCAAGCAAAGGCCATGGTCTACCACATAACCCACTAAATGCCATTATAGGCCCGCGCCCAATTGGTTGGATTGCCTCTCGTAATGCCCAAGGCCAGCGAAACCTCGCGCCTTATAGTTTCTTTAACTGCTTTAATTACGATCCGCCCATTATCGGTTTTGCCAGTACCGGCTGGAAAGACAGCGTCGCCAATATTGTTGAAACCGGCGAGTTTGTGTGGAACTTAACCACCCGCAGTTTAGCCGAGCAAATGAATCAAACCTCTGCGGCATTACCTCATGGCACCGATGAATTTGAATTTGCAGGATTAACCCCAATAGCAGGCAACATAGTTAAGGCTGATCGTATTGCACAAAGCCCTGTTAGCTTCGAATGCAAACTGTCGCAATGCATCCAGCTAACGGCAGCAAATGGTGACAAAATTGATAGCTGGCTAGTGTTAGGTGAAGTCGTGGCGGTGCATATTGAAAAGCACTTACTCAGCGCCGAAGGGATTTATCAAACGGCATTAGCTGAACCGGTATTACGTGCTGGCGGTCCATCTGCCTATTATGGTATTTCAGACCAGTTACGCTTTGATTTACACCGCCCAACGGTGTAAGCCACTCATAAATATGACTTAACAACAAAGTTGCCATTGGCAGCCTTGTTGTTGAAAACAATAAAATAGTCTCTTCACTACCTTTAATATCATGATTTTTTAGTAAAATAATATCAAATTGACTATATCCTCAACCAGTCTTGGCTAGCATGTTAGCGAATATTTAATTGAACCAACAAAATTTGTTACTATTATTACAAGACTAAGGTCGCGATTAAAAAATCATATCGATAACATCACTAACACGAGAACACCTTGAGTATTCCACCTAATATACTAACGCGAATTACCCATGCCCTAGGTGCAACTTCGCTAGATCATATCGAGAAAATACAGCCGCTTTGGGGAGGGTATGGTCAGCTATTTCGAGCCTATGTCACTGGCAAGCCATACCCGTCTGTGATTGTAAAATATATCTGTTTCCCTCAACCAGAATCACATCCTAAAGGTTGGAACACGCCGCTGTCGCATCAACGTAAATTGCGGTCGTATCAAGTAGAAGTTAATTGGTATCAACACTATGCTAATGCCCATGCAGAGCACTCAATGTGCCCGTTGCCCCGTTGCATACATGTCGACCAACAAGCCGATGAAACCCTATTAATATTACAAGATTTATATAACATCGGTTTTACCCAAGTAAGAAAAACTGCCACACCCGCGACTGTGCGCGAGTGTTTAACCTGGTTGGGACATTTTCATGCTAAATACATGCATGTCGAGCCTAATGGGCTTTGGCCTATAGGCACTTACTGGCATCTAGGCACCCGACCGGATGAATTAGCCGCCCTACCCGAAAGCCCGCTTAAGTCAGCGGCTCACCTTATCGACCAAGCGCTGAGGCAATCTAAGTACCAAACCTTGGTACACGGTGATGCAAAATTAGCTAATTTTTGCTTTAGCCCAGATGATCGCGCCGCTGCGGTAGACTTTCAATATATTGGTCAGGGCTGTGGCATGAAAGACGTGATCATGCTGTTAAGCAGTGTGCTGAACTATCGAGAGCCAGAAGCCTTAATTAATGACCATCTTAATCATTACTTTGCCGCTTTAACGCAAGGACTCATAGCGTTTCACCCTCAAATAAATCCGCTTGATGTACAACAGCAATGGCGGCCTTTATATTGCGTGGCTTGGGCTGATTTTCAGCGTTTTGTCAAAGGTTGGAGTGTTGAGCATTGCAAAATTAACCCTTATACCGAATCGCTAACCGAGCAGGCGATTAAGCAACTTACTATGGTGTAATACCAATAAGTGTAAATTAATTAACCACCTATTTGTCACGATTGGCCAAGGTGTAATGGTCAAGTATTTCTGGAGAGATTTTAAGCCGCTTTTTTTAACTCATTATATTTCTGATGTGGCGTCTTATA
>NZ_JBEOPP010000050.1:0-34766 GCF_040310185.1 Shewanella sp. T24-MNA-CIBAN-0130
TTTCATAGTAAATCTCACTTCTAGTCTTGATTTATACTATAAGAATAGGCCAAAACTGACTCAGATACATAGGCATGTTATCTAATTCATTTTTTTCAGCCAATGCCCGCAAAATACTAAAGGATTTGACTTGTGCATAGCCTTGTTTGTAGCAACGATTGGAGGTGAGAGCATCGAAAATATCGCAAATACTGATCATCCGTCCGTATAGGGTAATTTTTTCTGCTGGCACACCAAATGGGTAACCTTGTCCGTTAAGTTTTTCATGGTGTAAAGTTGCCACCTCTAAACTTAGCGGGCTAATGCCTGGGGTGTTTTTCATGATTTCAATTGAATAGCTGGCGTGAGTTTTCATAATATGAAACTCTTCATCTGTCAGTTTATCAGGCTTATTTAAAATGCGATCGGGGACCATAATTTTACCCACATCATGTAAAAATGCACCGACTGCTAATTGATTAACAATATCTTTGTCGATTTTTTTATATACAGAAAACATAGTCATCAATACCGATACTGACACCGAATGTTCAAGTAAATATTCATCTTTATTGCGGATGTTAATCACACACGACAAAGCATTGGGATTATTGAAAATCAAATCTGTCGATTCGGAGGTGATTTTCTGCACCGGGTCCATTTCTAATGGCAAACCGTGTTGGGCATTATGGAATAACTGTTTTTGAATGTTTTTTGATTCATTAAATACTTGGCGAGCTTTAACTAATTCTTGATTAAAGAAATTTGCTTTCACATCGGTGCGTGCAGGCGTGACTTTACGAGGCGGTTGAGGCTTGAGCACATTGATTTTTTGCTCGACTTCTTTGATAATAACTTCAGTTTTACTGGTATCAATGAGTAGTTTAGTAACCGATTTTCGCTTTAGTGCTTCGATAACTCGTGCATTGTTAAGCACACCAGGTTTAGTTAGCGAAAACGTATCTTTGGGCTCGGTGATTTCGACCACATACATTCCAACACAAACGTCAGTAATGTCATGTTCAATCAGCATAAATCGGTTCCTCGGGCTATTTATCAGCATCAGAGCTATCAACTGTATCGTATAATTTAGCATACGATAGGCTACAATATCACGAATTTGATGCTGTAATATAAGCGAAATAACGCTTCGTAGAACAAGCTTTACCACAACCGTTATTCAAGGTTTATTTGTGGTGTTAATCAACTATGTTACAGGCAACATCATCAGAGTTTATGCCGAAATCACCTAAGGCTCAATGGCTTTGAACAATCGTTGTTTGGTTGTATATTTTTGTGCGGTTAATTAACTATATATCGTCAATACAGAATGTTAAACCAAAGTGTACAGCGGATGATATCTCAACAATTGATAATTCTCAAAATAGAGCCAGTATCTTTTACAAGCTGTAAACGGTATAAAAACTAGGTGTGAAACAAAGTATAAAGTCTGCTGTTTGAGTTGTTGTATTTTTTTAAAAATAATAGTTAACCCCACTATAATCACTAGCCTGGGTGTACTCTTTGCTACACGACTAAGGCTGAATCAGTAGCGCTTTTTTTGATGTTAATCATAAATGGGTTGGGATAAGCCGTGTTTGTCACCGCTCAATTGGGAATGTTTTTACATGTTGTTCAGCAAGGTTCGTTTGTCAAAGCCGGTTCGATATATGACATGGAGAATAGTTATTATCAACGTAAATTATGGCGTCAGTAATTGCCGTAGCGAGTGTCTAAGTTGCTTAAATACCGGCTCGTGACTGTAACAATGGTGCTGTATAACATCCACATTAGCTTGCCAGCCAATCTCTTTAAATTCAGACGGTAATAATACTAATTGACCGCTATTAACATAGTTATTGGCAATATGATTGGGTAGTAAACACCAACCATGTCCCTGCAATGCAAGTTCGAGCAAAATATAGTAATTGTCGGCGTACCAAGCATCTGGGCTAATTGCTGTCTGAAAGCTACTGGATTTAGTATTCCGCGAACGGATCAAGAGTTGACGATGCAATTTTAAGTTGGCTAAGTTATCACATATCTGTTGTGCTAAAGGGTGAACACTCGCCACATACATATCAAACTTAATTGACCCGATAGATTCAAAGTCGATGTGAGTCGGGATCGTTAACTCGCTGAAAATAATTCCGGTAACAGCCCGCTCAGTGTCAATCATATCGATTATATCAATGCTCGATGCCGTTAAAAACTCAAGCGTGATAGTTGGAAATTGAGCTTCGAGCTCATTAATAATATTAGACAGCTTTTGCAGCGGAATGCCTTCATCTAAACCAATTGTCAGCTCAGATATTGCTTGTTGGTCTAGGCTTTTGGCGCAATCGCGCAGGCGTTGATGTTGGCTCAGTAATACTTGGGCATGGGGTAGCAGTTTTTTTCCTGCTGGTGTCAATTGAGGATAACGTCCACTGCGATCAAATAGTTCGCTATTGCAGTCTATTTCAAGGTTTATCACATGCTGACTGATAACTGATTGCGCTTTATTAAGCGCTCTTGCCGCAGATGAAAATGACCCCGTTTTTACGGTTGCCACAAAGGCCTCAAGCTGTTCAATACTATACATATCGCTTTTACCGATACTTACTAACTTTAATGTATCTTTATATTGGATGAAAATAGTTAAAACGTCACCCCCCAATTGAGATATAAATGCAAAGTAGAGAAAGAATGTTTCACGCCGTGTCTTTTGAACTGATCGCCATGGCCTTTATTGTGCCAATAAGTGCGATAGTGATGAAGCAAAATAGCGCTGATATGTTACTGGTCAGTTTCGCTCTGTCGGTGTTTGCCGTGTTGTGGAATTATGTTTATAACTTATGGTTTGATCGTTTGTTTGGTGCGGAACGACTCGCGCGCACGATGTTTATCAGGGGAGTACATGTTTGCGGCTTTGAAGGAGGAATGCTTATAATCACAATCCCCTCAGTGTCGTGGTATTTAGGGTTAACCCTTGTCGATACCTTAATGCTGGAGGCGGGCCTGTTAGCTTTTCTTTTTATCTATACCTTTATATTTAATTGGCTTTACGACGTGTATCAACCGTACCAAAAATGGTTTGCTAATCTGGCACATTAATCTGGCTTATTAGTCTGGCCTTATATAGATTTACCCATTGATGTAAAAGAAGATTTAATCAAGAAACAACGTTTATATTCTATTACTGTCATCGTTGCTGTGGCATCATAATGCGTGAATAATGAAAAGCTGGATGCTAATAGTGAAAAAATACCGCTTAAATTGCGCTGCCATGTTTATCGCCAGTATGTCGATGCTAGGCAATCCTTTACAAGCCGACACACTCGTGCCGTTTACCAGTGATGGCTGCAGTGCATTTCCTGATGGCACTTTTGCACAGCAACAATTATGGTTGTCCTGTTGCGAACGTCATGATTATGACTACTGGAAAGGGGGGACATCTGATGAGCGTTTGGCATCAGATAAGGCATTACGTATTTGTGTGGCTCAAGTCGGCCAATCTGAAGTGGCATTATTGATGTTAGCCGGGGTCCGCGTTGGCGGTACACCTTATTTACCGACCCAATTTCGCTGGGGTTATGGCTGGCCATACCCAAGAGATTACGGTGCACTAACCGATGATGAGCGTCAACAAATCGAGCTTTTATCAGCCCAAAATCAGTAACTTCACCGTTTAAGTTGGAGGAGGTGTTTACGTTACTTACTTGTAAAAATGAATCGGTATTGACGACTAAACACGTTAACCGAAGTGCTTTTTTGTCGGGGAAATATTAATCGCCATCGTCATTGTCACAAGCTAATATTAGCCGGCTTGCTTTACCGGAAATTGGAAACGCTACACAATGAAGCACTCGAATAAAGGTGTACGTGCCGTTGCGGTACTTGAAGCATCTAAAGGTCTATTGTCGTTACTGGTCGCGATTGGTCTACATATCTATGCCGGTCAAAACTTGTCAATGCTGGCAATTGAGCTAGTTACTCATTTACACCTAAACCCTGCTAGTCATTACCCTAGTATTTTTATTTCAGCAGTGGGTTCAGTGTCGCAATCAAGCCTGACGATACTGGCACTAGGCGCTGCGGCATATACTTTGGTGCGCTTTATTGAAGCCTATGGTTTATGGCATAACATGCGCTGGACCCAATGGTTTGCACTGCTTAGCGGCGCAATATATTTACCTTTTGAGTTTTATGAAATGATGAGCCACTTTAGCTTGCTCAGTGTGATTGTACTGCTGATTAATCTTGTGGTGGTCATGTATATGTATTTTGTGTTGTTTCCTCTTCGAGCATCAATATGAGATCCGCTTCAATGTTTGGTTACAGTTATTAATATAAAAGTATTAACAGAGTTTAATGGCCAGCGGTTGATCCATTAAGTGGTAATGTTAGTATGAATACTCACTAACATTAACGATGAGTTAGCGTAATCGCAATTAATTTACCCGAGTTTATTACGTTAATTTATGTAGACATTCAATAAACTTATTTATTAAATAAATGTTATTTGAATTGAGACCCGTTTTATTAGTGGTGTAATATTTGTTTTAACAGCGTGTGCTGTTTTCGTTGGTGTCATAATACGACGATAAAGACTCGCTGAGATACAATGTAAGCAACATGTTAAGAATAAACCATATTTATTGTTAATCTTGCTAGCTTGTCATCACCATTTATACAAATGCTGTAATGTTATGACTAATTAATTCTACTTTACGAGGAATAAAATGACTGACATCGATATTGGTATAAAAAAAGAAGATCGACTAAAAATTGCTGATGGCTTAAAAAGTTTATTAGCCGATTCCTATACACTATATTTGCAAACCCATAATTTCCATTGGAATGTCACCGGGATCCACTTTCGCGAACTGCACTTAATGTTTGAAGAGCATTACACTGAACTTGCGCTAGCGGTTGATGATATTGCCGAACGTATTCGCACCTTGGACGTGGCCGCACCAGGAACTTATAAAGAGTTTGCCCGTTTAAGCTCCATTAAAGAAATTGAAGGCGTACCGAGTTCAGCTGACATGGTCGATTTACTGACCAAAGGTCACGAGCAAGTGATCAAAACCGCGCGACAAGTGCTCAAATTAGCCCAAGCCGCTGAGGATGAGTCTACGGCAGCATTAGTGTCCGATCGAATGCGGATACATGAAAAAACCGCATGGATGTTAAGAGCGATGAGCAAGTAATCTACTTTAAGCATCATATTTAGGCTAACGTAGCCAAATCATTGGATGTAAAACTAAACCGCTGACTATGTTGCAGCGGTTTTTTTTATTATACGGTGACGAAATCTATCGATCCAAGTCGCTAAAAACGATAATGTAGCATTTTGATTGTTTTGATGATGCTATTTTGACTGATAACCCCGCTCTTATTAAACTTGCTATGCATTTATTTGCTCAGCGAAATACTCTTCATCCCGACTCTAACTACCTAGCGGTACTTCCTCAAAGTATTGAAGAATCAATTGCTGTACAACAATTGATGATTAATCTTAATGGCACCATTGCGGGGTGGAAATGCTTAGTTCCACAAGCCAATGGTCAATTAATTGTAGCGCCCATTTTGCAAGGTCCGGTGAGTCATAGTATTGATTGCGCGATTATACCCAGAGTGACAGACGGGCAGGCGACAGCGCTGATAGAGCCAGAAATAGCGTTTATACTAGGGCAAGACATTGAAGCTTATCGTCAATACAGCCATAGTGAAATTGACCAAATGATTTCAGCTACGCATATGGCATTAGAGCTGATCCAGAATCGATTTAGCCGTGAGAGTCAACCGAGTTTTTATCAAAAACTTGCCGATGGACTAAGTAATCAAGGCCTGTATATTGGCCCTAAAATAGATAAGTCTGTCGCGTATAAAGCCAGTCATATCGATGTGGTGGTGAGCGAGTTTAAGACCCAAATGGTGCAGCAGTTTTCTGGGTTCCATCCGTGTGAATTACCACAAATGCCTGTGTATTGGCTGATTAATTACTTAGCAAAATTAGGCATTAATCTCAGTGCAGGGCAAGCGATCATTACCGGATCATACTGCGGTGTGGTAAAAGTGCCATTAGCGACAAAAATCAATATTGGCTATCATGGCATTGGTCAATTTGATGTGAGGTTTTACGATGCGCTGGCCTAATTTTACCGCTAAATAAATCTTGGCAGTAAAATAGGTGCAAAACTTTGTCGTTGCGTTATTTAAAAAGCGCCTTAGGCGCTTTGTTAACTTTGTATCTGAATAAAAAACTCTTCGAGTTGCTGGCTTACTGTTTCAGTATCGCCGGTGGCTTTTAGGTAAGAGCGTAAACCGATAATATGCACTTGTAGCTTTTTCGCGAGCTTATGTTTATCCAATTGAGCAGGCAAATCACCTTCGTTTTGAGCTTGCTCAATGATATTGACAAAGCGATGCTCAACTTGAGTCAATAAATCACGAGCGATGCTAAGGGTTTCTTGATGTGACTCATCAAGTTCTGAAAGCGTGCGCATCAACATACATAATTCACTGGGTACGGTTTCACTGCAAGGAGCCATTAAGCTGCGCAGATACTGCTTCAACCCGTCCCATACGTGGTCATTCTGCTCGATTTTATCATTTAAATTGCTAGCGGACGTTTGTGCATAATGAATTAATGTCTGATTATATAAATCAGCCTTACTACCGAATGCGGCATAAATGCTGCCCGGCCGCATGTCCATGATAGTTTGAATTTCTCGCGTAGAAGTGGCTAGAAACCCCTTTTGCCAAAACAGGTTTTTTGCTTTTTTGAGTACGTCTTCGCGATCAAATTTAGATATATTAGCCATTAGCCCCTCTTTAGTTAGATTATTATTTTACGTTAACTCGATGAGGTAAGGCCAGTATCTTTTGGTTATTTTTAACCATAACGGCCATTGTTGCTGATTATGCTTAATTATGGATGTGATATGAACTATTGATATTTAAACCAATAAAGCCGATTAAACAACAATGCAGCATTTGTGTGAGATTATTTGAATTCAAAATTGAGGGAAAAAGACAGCTGCAAGCATAAGTGGTGCTGTGATATTGGCGTTGTACTAGTAGTGATGTAATGGTGGCGTTGTACTAGTAGTGATGTAATGGTGGCATTTTGATAGTGGCGTTATAGTTAGTACGGCTGTAATGAGTTGTTATAAACGATAAAGCGGAATTGAACTCATTTATTCAATTCCGCTTTGAAAACTAACCGCTACATTGACGCTAAAGTGAAATCTATCGTAAAAAACTGCCTTAATGAACGGCTAAGACCAAACCCCTTTTTCGGTTTTACCTTGAATCTCTACATCGGCCAGCTTGAATTCAGGCTTATTAGTGGTTTTAAGCTTAACTTGGTAGTCGCGGGTTAAGTTTACGATGGTCGGGGTGAGCAGCATAATGGCACTGATGTTAACTACTGTCATTAATCCCAGCGCCATGTCGGCCATGTTCCACACTTCTTTTAATGAGGCATTGGCTCCCCAATAAACCATGCTTAAATACAATAGTGTGTACCCGGTGCGACCATAGATGTTGTCGAGTTTAAATAAATGTAAATTACTTTCGGCGTAGGCGTAGTTAGCCACTACAGAAGTAAAAGAGAATAGAGTAATAATGATGGCAACAAACATATCGCCGCTAATGCCCATATGATAAGTCATGGCGTTTTGAGTGATACGAATACCTTCCATTTCACTGCCAATACTGCCTTGAGCCAGTAGAATTACAATGGCGGTACAGCTACACAACACCATAGTGTCAATAAACACCCCCAGCATTTGTACGTAACCTTGCGCAACCGGGTGATTTGGCACCGGCGTCGCGCCTGCGGCGGCATGTGGCACACTGCCCGCACCGGCTTCGTTAGAATACAAACCGCGTTGGATACCATTTTTAATGGCTGCACCAAGTGCGCCGGCCGCCGCTTCATTTAATCCAAAAGCAGAGTTAATAATATCCATCAATACTCCGGGAACTTGTTGGATATTAATGATGGTGACGGTTACCGCTGCCAAAATAAATGCCAGGCCCATAAAAGGCACCACGAACTCTGCAAACCGAGCAATGCTGCGAAGGCCTCCCATAACAATGATGCCAGCAATGAAGGTAATGACTGCCCCAGAATATACTGGCGAAATTTCGAAAGTGTGGTTGAGTGCGTCGGTAATGGTGTTGGCTTGCATGGCACTAAAACTAATGCCGTAACCGAGGAACAAACACAGGGCGAATAATACTGCTAACCAAGGTTTGTTGAGTCCTGCGCGGATATAATAGGCGGGTCCTCCGCGGTATTCTTTATGATCGTCTCGTACTTTATACAGCTGGCCTAAAATACTTTCCGCAAAGCCGGTCGCCATACCCAGCAGTGCGATAACCCACATCCAAAAGACCGCGCCACTGCCGCCTAATGATATGGCCATGGCGACACCGGCCAAATTACCGGTACCGACACGGGCTGACAAACCTGTACACAAGGCTTGATAAGAACTAATGCCTGATCTGTCACTTTGGGTACTGCCTTTCATTACCTTAAACATATAGCCAAAATGGCGAAATTGAATAAACCTTAACTTCAATGAAAACCACACTCCGGCGAATACCAAGATATAAATGAGTACTTGGTATTCGCCCCACAGCACATTGTTGGCGAGCGATATAATGTCGTTAATCATTGAACAACTTCCTTGGTTTTATCGTTTTATTATTAGATATTTAAAAAGGTTACATTTAGAAAAAATGGCCTATAAATGCAAACACAGCCAAAGTCCAAATGCGTTAATAACCGTGAAAGAGGGGTTATAATGCGGTTGGTTGATTTTATGGCGTGAATTTATATGCATTGTAGCTACATATTTAATGCTAGGCGAGGCGTTTTTGTTACTTGTTAACTTTATTTTTGACTAAAAAGTGAGTCTGTTTCGCTGAATTAATATCGTTAATATTGGCACTGCAAGGGTAAATATTTGATAAAATACCCCCATAATTGCCGTGTTGTAAGGCACTCATATTTGAAAGCGGGTTCTTTAGCTTAATACATCATAAAAATTAGGATAAATAATAGTATGACAAATGCGAATCTGCCTTTTAATGCCAGCCAGCAACAATTAGCCTTACTGCGATTGGTTAATTGGGGGCTTAAAATTGGTCTTATTTTGTTTGCCACCGACTTATTTGGTTTAACAACTCCTCCAGTAACCTTGTCTTACGTGTTAATTTTTGAAGCCTGTTATGTGGGTTTTAGCTATCGCTTTCATCGACTCAGCATGAACAACAATGGTTTGTTGTTCTTAACCTTATTATTAGACACCTTGTTTTGGACTACGTGGTTATATTTCACCGGCGGAGCAACCAATGCCTTTGTCTCATTACTGCTATTACCGATTGCGATTTCAGCCATTACCTTACCCCGATGGGCTCCTTGGTGCTTAACCATAGTGTCGACGATATTTTATAGCTTGATGATTGTTGATATCACCGAACAAAATAGTGGCTCGGTAATGGAACACGACATAAGCCAAATACCAATGGACCACGTTATGCCAGCAAATCAGGCGATGCCCGCAAGTCAAAGTATGGACATGGGATCGCACTATTTAGGCATGTGGTTTAATTTTGTGATTTCGGCATTAGTGTTAACCGTCACCGTCGGCTTTATTGCCAAACGGATCAGACAGAAAAATGCCGAGCTGCGCTATTTACGAGAAGGCCAGTTACGCCAAGAAAAGATATTGGCCATAGGCACCGCATCAGCGCAAATGGCTCACCAACTAGCGACGCCGTTAGCCACATTACGTTTACTCACCGATGAGTTAGTTGATACTCAGCACGATGCTGAACAACTGGAATTGATCACCGAAATGCAGCACGCACTGAATCGCTGCGAAGTCACCTTAGCTGACTTACGTTTAGCGACCGAATCGATACGGGAGCAAAAACTAGCAGAACAGCGAGTCGATGAGTTAGTGGCAACCTTAACCGAGCAGATAAGTTTATTGATGCCAGAAGCGCAACTGAATATATCCATAGCACCACAAGTTGAGTCACGTATAGTGATGACCGACATGAGCTTGTTACCAGCATTAATGGCGTTAATTCAAAATGGCATTCAGGCCAGTGAAGATAATCAGCATCAGACCCGCGTAGATGTAAATATTGGCTTGTCACAACCCAAGCAACTGAGTATTACTATTCGTGATTACGGTGTGGGGATTGCGACTCATTTATTACAAACATTAGGCAGTAACATGGTAAAAAGTCCTAAAGGGATGGGCATCGCGGTATTATTAAGTCACACCAGCTTTGAGCGTTTAGGCGGTAAATTATACCTTAAACCTCATCCCGAATGCGGCACCGAAGCCATTGTGACCTTGCCGCTGAACGAACAAAAAGCGAGTTGACGCTATTTTAAACGAATAGAAGCGAATAGAAGTAAATAGAAGTTGAATTGAGAACACCATGAACAAGCTATTGATTATTGAAGACGATTTAGCCCTAGCCGCCATTTTAGCCCGCCGCCTCGGCAAGCAGGGTTTTGAGTGTAAAACCTGCCATCACGCCAGCGACAGCTTATTAATGGCAAGGCAATTTTTCCCCACCCATATCGTGCTAGACATGAAATTGGCCGACCATAATGGTTTATCGTTGATTAAACCGTTAAGACAACTTTTACCCCATGTACACATGGTATTGCTCACCGGCTTTGCCAGTATCGCCACCGCCGTAGAAGCCATCCGCCTTGGCGCAGACAATTACCTCGCCAAACCCGTCGACACCCAAACCTTATTAAATGCATTATCAGTCACGGCAGAAACAACAACTTATGATGCCATTGGGGAACAGCCTTTAACCCCCAAACGTGTCGAATGGGAACACATTCAACAAGTTCTCGCCAACAACAACGGCAACGTATCAGAAACCGCCCGCCAACTCGGCATGCACCGCAGAACCTTGCAACGCAAATTGCTGAAAAAGCCGACGGCAGATAATCGTTAGTATTGCGGACAATAAATTTTGATTGTTTTTAACTCGCACGGACAAACGTGGGTTAGTGCTTTAGATCTTAAAATGACTCTTGCTATTAGGGGAATGTATGGTTTTCTTCCCGTTTTTGCGACAAATTTACTACATCGGGATTTTAACAGCGGAACTAGTGGTTAAATATCAGAGCAGATCGACACGTTAAACTACTTCTGTAGTCGTCATAGCAATGATCTCAATAATGGATTTTATCGATCCAAAGCATACATTTGGTCATTTAACCTTATGAAGAGAGTACCACAATATTTGTGACCCTCATTATATAGCGTAACGCCTAGATCGAACCATAATGTTCGCTTTTTTATGTTATAGAATCATTTTAATCATAATTTTGATTAGCTCAAACTTAGTACGCTAATTATATCATCAAAAGCTAATTCGAGATTGACTAAGCTATTACGTGCAGTGTCAATATTGCCCTGTTGATATTGATGCTGTATTGCATGAGCAATAAAATGAATATTATTATGAGCTTGTTCAAGTCGCTGTATGTATTGTGTTTCAAATAATGTCCTGTGCTTTTCTCGACGGATCCAGTTGCCACATTGACAAGACTGCACATCAAGAATAGGCCAGAGTGCATGGTCATCTGGAGACGATACTATCTTTTGTCTAAATGTCTCTCTCCACTGAGCATTAAGCATAGTGAATATCGCCAAACTGTTTTCGGTATTATTACGATGCTTATTGCCACTAACACGCCAGTTTTTATTCGGAGTATAGTTGCTAAGCCATGGTAAAAAAGCTTTAGCTGGCATTGGTTTCGCTATCCCATAACCTTGAGCTTGCTCACAGCCCATTAGTAGTAGCATGAGACCGTGTTCTGTGCTTTCAACACCTTCAGCAATAACATTGCGGTTAAATGATTTCGTTAACGCAATGACGCCCTCAATGATGGAGTAGTCACTTGGATTATCCAACATGTCAAAAACGAAACGTTGATCGATCTTAATTGTATTCACCGGTAAACTTCTTAAATGGGTTAACGATGAATAACCGGTACCAAAATCATCCAAAGCAAAACTGACGCCTAGCCTGTTTTGGCATGTCTCGATAATATGATTAATGGTATTGATATCGCCAAAAGCAGAACTTTCCAATATCTCTAATTGTAAATATTGAGAATTGTTACTGGGGTACTTAGCTAAACTCTTTTCTAGATTGACGACAAAAGAGGGCGAGAGTAGATGGTTTGATGAGATATTGACACTGACTTCAAGGTTAATAACTTGCAGTTTCCAATCATCAAGTTGCTGTAGCGCCTCATTGATAACCCATTCGCCAATCCTAACCTCTAATGGCGTACCATCGATAAAGGGTAAGAAGTCTAATGGGGGAATGAGTCCTTTTCCTGGATGGATCCAACGTATTAAGGCTTCAACCCCAAAAACATGGCCACTAACCATGTTAACTTTTGGCTGATAGTACAATTGAAATTCATGATTACCTAAAGCTTGTTCAATTTCTTCTAGGAGATGGTTCTTTTGGATAATACGTTGGTCTGAATCTGGACTGTATAATCGGGAACGATCCTTACCTGCCAATTTAGATTGATACATCGCGTGATCAGCGTGGCGTAGTAAGGTATCTATATCAGCATTATCTGACGGGTATAAGGTTACACCACTAGAGACGGTAATATGATGTTGAACATCATCAATAAAATAAGGTTGCGCCAGTGCTTGATGAATACGCTTTATGGTTGCTTCATATTGTGATGCCAATTCAATATCATTAAGTAATATTGCAAATTCATCGCCACCTTGACGTGATACTGTATCTTCTTCTCTAATACAAACTGTGATGCGGTTTGCTACTTCAATTAATAAACGATCTCCCGCTTCATGACCATAGTTATCATTTACCGGTTTGAAATCATCTAAATCAAAGAAGCATACCGCAAGTTGGTGTCCTGTTCGCAGACTATGGGCAATGGATTGCTGAAAACGATCTACAAATAAAGCGCGATTAGGCAGTTTAGTGAGTACATCATAGTGCGCCATCATATTGAGTTGATCTTGTTGTCGTTTGCTACTGGTAATATCAGAAAACATCCCGACATAGTGAGTCACTTCATCGTGGTCATTTGTTAATGATGAAATGGTGAGTAATTCAGCATAGAGTTGTCCCTGCTTTGTCCTGTTCCATACTTCGCCTAGCCAGTATCCATGTTCCGAGACGGTTTGCCACATCGCGGAATAAAATTGCGGACTATGCTTACCCGATCTCAAGATTTCTGGCGTTTTGCCAATAATGTCCTCACGGCTATAACCAGTGATTTGACTAAATGCAGGATTAACATCAACGATGTGCTGTTGGGCATCGGTGATAATGATGCCTTCGTGGGTATCACTAAAGACCCTAGAGGATAATTGAAGTTTTTCTTCGGCTTTTTTTTGCTCAGCAAGCAACCTTGATTGTTTAATCGCACTGAAACTTGATGTTGAAATAATATCGGCAAGTTTGGCATAGAAATGCATTCCTCGAGTGACCTCATTGCGGGTGAAGCGGGGGACTCTGTCAAGTGCAGCAAGGTATTCTTGTTCATCAAAGCCATAATTGTTTGCTTGCTTTCGGAATAACTCAACATCAGGGACCTCATCCTGATAAAAGAACTGGCCAATGAAAACATTGCCGAGATGCTTGCCTCCGATAACGATAGGAGTGACCATTTCGAACATATTGTTCTTGCAGTTGTATTCCTTAAATGTTCCATGCTCTACACCGTGTGTGAGGAACAAATCGCTCTCAAGACAATTTTTTCGCGTATCAGGATGACAACGGTGAAATTGAGTGCAGATATCTTGCCAGCCCACGGCGACTAAAATATTGCCTTTGATATCAAGTACCGCACCTAACATACCGGTAAGATCATAAAAATCATCCATCAGGGATTGCAGCGCCTCGGCATCAATGATATCGGATAGTGCTAATGAATCAATATCAGCATCGGGTTCTAATATCGCTTTTAGCTTGTTTCGGATAGTCGCTTCACTTTGGCGTAAAGTCTCTTCGGCTTTTTTACTCTCAGTAATATCTTGGATAAAACCTGATATTTTTTGCGGTTTTCCATCACTATCCGTGACCACTTTACCTCGACACTCTATCCAGCGTTCCTCACCATCACTGGGTCTTATGATCCGATACTCGACATGGTGTTCTTTGCCACTAAAGAAGCATTCTTTAACGGATGCAATAAAGGTTGGAAAGTCGCTTTTATTCATGACTTCACATATGGTGTCTGGCCCAGCTTTAGATGTTTTGACGAGTCCAAATAAAGCGTACATTTGATCAGACCAAATGGCTGTTTGCTGATCTGCCAGCAACTCCCAATAGCCTATTTGTGCATAAACTTGAGCCTCAATTAGCCTCGTCTCACTTTCTTTAAGTTGTGCCAACGATTTTTTATAGTTAGTGACATCTCTGGCAACACCTAATATGCCGATTAAGTGACCATTATTATCTCTCATCGGGGTTTTTATGGTTTCGACAAGCTCAATGTGACCGTCATCGGCAAACGTAAGTGACTCTTCATTGACAGTAGCTTCTCCGGCAATTAAAGCTTTGTCATCATTGTTGCGGAAAAAATTGGCAAGCTCATGGTCTACAAAGTCATAATCCGTCTTACCCACAATCTCATGTTCTCGAGCGCCAACCATCCGTTCAAATTTTGAATTGCAGGCTAAATAAACCCCTTTTGCATCTTTTAACCAAATCATATCGGGGACGGTATTTAACAATGTTTTTATCAGTGCCTGACTAGACTCTAACTCTGAAAATAATGTGTGTTCTTCGGTGACATCTCTAAACACCAGTACCACGCCACTAATGTCACCAGCAGGGTTGCGTATAGGGGCGCCTGAGTCTGCAATTTGGTATTCAGATCCATCTTTGGCAATAAGCATAGTGTGATTAGCTAGCCCGACGATTAAACCGGTTTCGAGTACCTTTTTTACTGGGTTATTAACCGGTTCGAATGTGAGAGCATGAATAATATTGAAAACCGCCGTTAACGGTTGTCCTATCGCTTGAGCAGCGGTATAGCCAGTGAGTTTAATCGCCACTGGGTTTATGTAGGTTACAGTGCCATGGGTATCGGTCACAATCACAGCATCACCGATAGAGTTTAACGTAATCCGCAGGCTTTCTTCTTGCTTATGTAACGCCAGTATATGGTTGTTTATCCTAGTGTTGTAGCGCAGCAATAAGCCAAGTATAACCAACCCTACGATAAGGGTCAGGGCCATCAACAACTGTTGCATGAGTTTAAATGTTTGCAGATCGTTAATGATGATTTTCTGTAAGGTGGTTTGAACATGATCAACAGCAAGATTAAGTTCTAAAAAGGCTTGATCAAACTGTTGATCAATATTAGAACCAATACCGGATGTTGATTGTGCATTCCAGCGTAGTTGAGCAATTTGACGGAAATGCTGAAGATCGACAATTGTGTCTTCTATTTGCAGTCGTAAATGAGGATCGTTAAGTGCGAGGAAAGTGTTTTCATTATTTACGCCACCATCAAGCATTGCTTGTGCATACCATGCTGACTGATCAAGATGAGTCCATATCGCCTCGATATCAATAGTTGGGTCACCACTAATCGCCTCTTCAAACCACAAATGAGCCGTGGTCGCTTCAAGTTTGATCTCCATCGCCGCATCAACTAATGGTGAGTAGCGTACTGCTATATCGCGTCCGGTGTTGAATGAGTAGTAAACAATCGCCATGATGAGCAACGTTACCGGTATAGAAATAAACTGTATTCTACGAGAGCCAGCTTCCATATGATGCATCCATATTTAACACAATAAATTAAATTTTTTATAGGCAAAAATGTTTTTTTATTTCAATTTTAAAGTCATATTTCTTCGCCATAAAAACTCATACAAGTAAATCTATTAACAATATCATAACTTAAGCTAAGATCACTTTGATTGACGTCAATCTTAATAGCGCTAATTTTCGTAGACTCGCAATCGTCGTACATTTTATGTCCGCAGAGGATGAGTTATTGTGCAATATCAAAAATAAAATATTGGATAATGCTATAAAATACAGTTTGTTAACAAATTTCTACCATAGGCTAAAATGGGGTGTGGTCAACTTAGTTTGCTATCCTCGACATTGACTGTTCATAAACACTTTGCTGCATGACGTAATCATCGGCCTATAATATTGAGAAATAGGCTTTAGCATGATAGAACTCACTCAAATCAAGTAGCGTTCAAGATGGTAAAGCAAACTGGCTAACAAGCTTTGGAACGCAAATGAGTTAGTCTGTTCCGCCAGCGCGCGTTTAGCCCCATAAAAGTGACAAACTTCATTATCTGCAGACAGTTAGCCATAAAAAAAAGGCCTCTATATTAATAGAGGCCCAATAATCTTATTCAGATTAAAAACGATACCTTTAATTTGCATCCATCCCCATTCCCATAGTAAATAAATACAGAGTAAAGTCACCAAGCATAGTGTAGACATTTGATTGCGACTCAAAGTCATCAACCAAACAACGCCAAAGTGTCGTATCAAACAGGTTATAACATCAGTGTTAAATATGTTATTTAAATCGGGGGAGATGTCACTGACGTCACCCATCAACTGAGTCTGCTGAATCTACCCAAGCAGGGCAATCAAATAGTGCCAAACTGCGACACCATGTCGCAGTTAATATGAGAGGCCCTTTACATTAGGTGAACCTTTCACATTACCTAATCTGTTGATGTTGTAATGGCCTTGATATTGATTCCGCTCATGTGTGGCAAAAATACCAGTTATGCCATGGTAGGCGTCTCATTATGATAGCGCCTAAACGGTGTGCACTGACTAAATAAAATGCTCTGATTAAGTATCTGCTGTGAATGAATATTCATAAATTTATCGATGGTTTAGTCAAATAAAAACGATATTGAAATCTGTAAGCAACTCAATTTAATGGGTCGGTGCATCCAGAAAATACTCACTAAGGTGCTAGCTATTTATCAATATTTTGTTAAGTGAACTGCTGGGATTAACGTTATTGTTATTAATAATTTTTGTTGAATTAACCAATGACTTTTTCTCGATTCATCATCATTCATATCAACAATAAAGCCTAAATTTAAGTGCGTCATAGTGTCGCGTAAACTAGGCTTAATTTTAACGCCGATATTCAATATTACAAAAATGGAAAAGTCTGTAGCGATATTTGTTAAATTAGCACTACATTTTATAAGGGTATCGGAATACATTGTACCTACGATTATGAGTTGTTGGTCATGATGTTGAATAGCTCAATGTGATTTGACTCATGTTTAATGACGCTTTTGGGGATAACACCGCCTTATGAAAATAGCACTATTTATACCTTGTTTAGTGAATCAAATGATGCCCGATGTGGCCATCGCAACCCTGACATTATTGGAAAAGTTAGGCCATGAAGTGATTTTTCCGCCAGGGCAAACCTGTTGCGGCCAACCGATGACAAACTCAGGCTGTTTTGATGAAGCCAAAAATACCACACTTAAATTACTCAATGCATTTAAAGGTGTTGAGTGTGATGCCATTGTATGTCCTGCTGCCAGTTGCCTTGTGGCAGCCAAAGAAAACTTTCACGAATTTGATGGTAGCCAAGAGGCACAAGCTGTCATCAGTAAGCTTTATGAGTTGACCGAATTTTTACATGACATCGCGCCGATTAAAACCTTCAAGCGTTCAGTGGCGGCTAAAATTAGTATTCAAATGAGCTGCCATGGGATCCGTATGCTTAATTTGGCGACGCCCACAGAACAAATGGGTAAAAAACGCTTTAATAAAGTGGAAGCTGTGTTGGCCAACATTGCTGGGCTCGAGATTGTCTATCCGGCGCGTATCGATGAATGTTGTGGCTTTGGTGGCACGTTTGCCGTAGATGAAGGGGCGGTCTCCGCTAAGATGGGTAAAGATAAAGCTCAAGCCCATGCGGCAACGGGAGCTAAATATGTGGTGGGGTTTGATCCCTCATGCTTGTTGCATTTAGATGGCATGATCCGTCGCCAAAAATTACCGATAGAAACCCGTCACATTGCCCAAATCATTAATGATGCACTGTAGGAGCGACCATGACTGAATTATATTCTGCATCCGGTTCAAAGGTGCATGCCCATAAAGCTGAAATTTTTTGCCGCGATGAAACCCGTGTCGATTGGCATTCTAAAGCCCTTTGGGCATTACGTGAAAAACGTGATCGCGCCGCGGGCAGTATACCCGAATGGGAACAATTAAGGCTGCTAGGCTCACAACTTAAACTTCATACCTTGAGCCACTTAGCGGATTACCTTGAACAATTTGAACAACAATGCCTTAGCAATGGTATTAAGGTGCATTGGGCTAAAGATGCTCAGCAACATAATGAAATTGTCCAAGGTATTTTAGCTCAACATAAAGTTAAGAAACTGGTTAAATCAAAGTCGATGTTAACTGAAGAATGCCATATGAATCCGTATTTAGAACGCCATGGCATTGAAGTGGTTGATACCGATTTAGGTGAACGCATTATTCAGTTAGCCAATATGCCACCATCGCACATTGTGGTGCCAGCCATTCACATGAAAAAAGAAGAAGTGGGTGAGTTATTTCACCAACAGTTAGGCACTAAAGCCGGTGAATCAGATCCTTTGTATTTAACCCGTGCTGCTCGAGCGCATTTGAGAGAGAAATTCCTCACTGCCGACGCCGCCATGACCGGTGTCAATATGGCCATTGCCGATCAAGGTGCTATCGTTGTGTGTACCAACGAAGGTAACGCTGATATGGGCGCTAACTTACCTAAGTTGCAATTGCACTCAATGGGCATCGATAAAGTGGTTCCTAATATGGATTCTGTAGGGGTGTTGTTGAGGACACTGGCCCGAAATGCCACAGGGCAACCCATTACCACCTATTCATCGTTTTACCGTGGTCCACAAGATGGCGGTGAGATGCACGTGATCATTGTTGATAATGGCCGAAGCGATATGATGAAGGATAAAATTTTAGCCGAGTCGCTAAAATGTATTCGTTGCGGTGGCTGCTTAAACACTTGTCCTGTATATCGCCGTTCAGGTGGTTATAGCTATAACTACACCATTCCAGGCCCTATTGGTATTGCCGTAGGTGCCAAGCATGATGATACCAATTCTATCCCTTGGGCATGTACGTTATGTGGCAGTTGCACTTACGTGTGCCCAACGATGGTGCCTTTGGATAAAATTATTGCTCATCATCGTCGTTTAAAAGCGGAGGCCAAGACCTTGCCTTATGGCAAAGGTAGCTATATGCCGTTAGTTGGCCGTTTTATGGGCAATGAAACCTTAATGAATACCTCTATGTCAGCAGCAAGATTAGCATTGCGGGTATTACCGGGAAGTTTACTCAAGCCATTTAGCGGTGCATGGGGGAAATATCGCGAATTACCTGTCGCGCCAGAGTCAAGCTTTGCCACCTGGTATAACAAGAATCGGAGCCGTTAATATGTCTAATAAAAATAGTATTTTATCTGAACTATCGAAATCGGCATTGGATAATCATGCCATGCCAGACATTGATGTAGTTGCTAATAATGATGATCTTGTTGGCCAATTTAGCGCAAGTTTAAAGACAGTCGCAGGGACGCTTCACAGCGAAGGCGGCTTAGTATTGCTACAACAGGCCGTCGATGATCTGATAACACAAAATATGCAGGTGATCTCGTTGATGGAGGGGATTAAAGGCAATCGTCAGGTGCCTGCAACCGCTCATGATCTGGCGGATATTGATTATGCGGTTATTCCAGGCGATCTTGGTGTGGCCGAAAATGGGGCTATTTGGGTCAATCAACCCAGTCATCGAGTGACGCCGTTTATTTGTGAAAACCTTATTCTTGCCATATCGAAAGATAATATTGTCGCCAATATGCATCAAGCGGTTAAACAAGTATCGCTGCAACAAGGTGAGTTAGGATTATTTATATCTGGTCCGTCTAAAACCGCTGACATTGAACAAGCATTAGTGGTGGGGGCCCATGGCGCCTGTAGTTTAAATGTGTACTTATACTAGGCATTAGTAACTAGTAGCTAGTGACTAGTTACGAGTTATTAGGTGCTAGTCATTAGTTGCTAGTCATTAGTCGCCAGCTGTTAGTTGCCAGTGATGCCATTGACTGAGTGTGTCAGTCGATGGCATCACGCTAACCTATAGCAATATAATTCGAATCGCTTAGGTTAGGAAAACGCCCGCTATTGAAGCAAAATATTCAACTTCAACTTCAACTTCGCATGCAAATTTAAAGTATCAAAAATCGAATCGAGTTAGAACAAGTCGAAGATAGTGGCTGCACGTTGCTGCATAAACTCAATAAACAACTTCACTTTTAATGGTTGTTGGCGACGTTGATGATACAAAATACTGATGCGACGATGCTCACCAGCCCATTGTGGTAATACATGCACGAGTTCACCGTTCAATAATTGCTGTTTCGCAAATAATTCAGGGCCATATAAAATCCCGCCATCACCGACAGCTGCCCGTATTGCGCCGTGTAAATCCCCTAGGGTTAATTTAGCGGGACCATCGTAATAATACTGCTCACCATTGTGATGTTTTAAGGTCCAGTTAAACAGCGGCCACACTTTAATTAACTGATAATCAACTAGCTGCTGCGGATGGTGCAGCTCAATGAGTTGCTTAGCATATTCAGGTGATGCATATAGGCCGTAGTTTAATACCCCCAATGATGTAGATACCCAAGATGAGTCTGGTTGTGCGCCACCGACAATGGCAACGTCGACTCCTTCGTCAATTAAATCAATGGTGCTGTTATTTTGGGTGATGTGCAGTTGAATGTGCGGATGTTGTTTCGAAAAGTCGTTGATGGCCTCAATTAATATCATCGAGGTTATCGAGACGGGCGTAGATATCCGTAGGGTGCTTTGCGGCTCGTTTATGGTTTGACCACAAATACGATCAAATTGTGCCACTACATTATGGTAACGATCAAATAACGCGCCGCCTTCTTCAGTTAATCGCAGCTTTCGCGTGCTGCGCATAATCAACTGAGTATTAAGGCTTTGTTCCAATTTACTTATCTTGCGGCTGACAGTGGCAATGGGCAACTGTAACTCTTGTGCAGCAGATGAAAAACCACCTGCATTGACCACATGGACAAACAAATGGATCAATTCAAGTTGGCAAGCTAAGTGTTGGCTCATCAAGAGACCCTTATTGTATTTATCGTTCTATTAATCGATACATCAATCTCTTTATATCATTGAGTGTAACGCAACATAGGGTGTAACAGATAGCTGAGTGAGCATCGAACCACAATGGTGTGATGAGTCATACCTCGGCGGCTAATATTAGCATGGGGTGAGGTAAGGTGTATTGAGTGACATCATAAATTAGGAATGGCTAACGCTTTAGGGTTAATTAGATTAATTGTCGACAAAAAGTACCATTTAGGGTTGTTATACGTTACAAAGGTGCTAT
The DNA here is from genome assembly GCF_040310185.1 of Shewanella sp. T24-MNA-CIBAN-0130. NCBI lineage: Bacteria > Pseudomonadati > Pseudomonadota > Gammaproteobacteria > Alteromonadales > Shewanellaceae > Shewanella > Shewanella sp. T24-MNA-CIBAN-0130. Next base: position 21,481 of record NZ_JBEOPP010000050.1, read on the forward strand.
ATTGTCGACAACTTGTTTTGTATAGCTGTTTTTAATGTCTGTTTTTATTATCCAAGGTATAAATATGATCCAGCCGATTACTTCTGCAGATAAGACCTTCGTAGCCCTTAGAGACGATATAGTCGAAGGTCGTATTCAGGCTGGCTCTAAATTGAGCGAAACTGAATTGTCGACAAAGTACGCCGTGAGTAGAGCCGTGATCCGTGAAGCCATTAACCGCTTAGAGTCGTGTCATATTGTTGAGCGTAAAGCCAACGTAGGCGCTCGTGTTGTGGCGTTATCTCCACAAGGGTTGATAGAGCTGTATCAAGTGCGTGAATCACTTGAAGGCATGGCTGCACGTTTAGCGGCAAAGAACATGACCGATGTCGAAATTACCGATTTAAACCATTTATTACAATCCCACTTTGACGAGGTCAAAGGGGGCGAGTCTTATTATCAAGAAGCCGGTGATGTTGATTTTCATTATCGAATTATTTTAGGCAGTAAAAATAAACACCTAATTTCAATGCTGTTTGATGGCATTTATCATTTAGTGCGCATGTACCGGGTGCAACTTAGTATGGCCGGTCCGAGAGTGACCACCGCCTATGATGAACACAAACACATTGTTCAGGCCATTTTCAATCGTGACGCAGAATTAGCCGAAATGCTGATGCGCCGCCATATTATGTATTCTAAAAACAGTATCGAACATAAATTATCGTAGCGATTTGCGTGTAGCGTTTTACGCCCACAGCCATAATTACAAAGAGGAAAATATCATGAGTGCAGGTAAAAAATTTCGTCAAGCCTTAGCCAACAATAATCCACTGCAAATTGTTGGTGCCATTAATGCTTATACCGCCATGATGGCAAAAAAAATTGGTCATCAAGCGATATATTTGTCTGGTGGTGGCGTGGCTAACGCCTCTTATGGTTTACCCGATTTGGGCATGACATCGCTAAATGATGTGCTGGTTGATGTACAGCGGATTACGTCTGCCTGTGACTTACCTTTGCTGGTGGACATTGATACCGGTTGGGGCGGGGCATTTAATATTGCTAAAACCATTCGTGATATGGAAAAAGCCGGCGCAGCAGCTGTGCACATGGAAGATCAAGTGGCACAAAAGCGCTGCGGCCATCGTCCTAATAAAGAAATTGTGCCAGTAGAAGAAATGGTTGATCGGATTAAAGCGGCAGTCGATGCCCGCATTGATCCAGATTTTTTCATTATGGCGCGTACTGACTCATTTGCTCAAGAAGGTCTCGAAGCCGCCATAGAACGTGCAAAAGCTTATGTTGCTGCTGGTGCTGACGGTATTTTTGCTGAGGCCATTAAAACCGAACAACATTATCGCGCGTTTGCTGAAGCACTTGATGTGCCTATTTTGGCCAATATTACAGAGTTCGGCCAAACCGAATTATGGAATAAGCAACAATTAGGCGAGTGGGGTGCATCTATGGTGTTATACCCATTAAGCGCGTTCCGTGCGATGAACAAAGCAGCTGAAAATGTTTACAGTGCAATTTTAATCGATGGTGACCAAAAAGCCGTGGTTGATACTATGCAAACGCGGATGGATTTGTATGACTATTTAGGTTACCACGATTATGAGCAAAAATTAGACAGTCTATTTGCCGAAGGTAAAAACAAATAACCACCCAGCACAACAGATTGACAGGTTTACGACTAAAATAAAAAATACCCTACAATCGCGATTTAGCAGCGCTAAATCGCGAACAGCATAGAAAGGAAGATATTATGGTAGACAAGAAATTATCAGGCGCAGGATTACGCGGTCAGAGTGCTGGCGAAACAAAATTATGTACTGTAGGTAAATCAGGTTCAGGCCTGACGTATTGCGGTTACGATGTTTCTGATTTGGCTGATAACGCTACCTTTGAAGAAGTCGCTTATTTATTATTTAACGGCGAACTGCCTAGCCAAGCGCAATTAGCTGCTTATAAAACCGAATTAACAGCGCAGCGTGATTTACCCGATGCCCTTAAAGCGGTATTAAAACTCATTCCTGCTGATGCGCACCCAATGGATGTAATGCGCACCGGTTGCTCGTTTTTAGGTAACCTTGAGCCAGAAGTCGATTTTACTCAGCAGAATAAAGCCGCCAATCGCTTGTTAGCCGCATTCCCAGCGATCATGTGTTATTGGTATCGTTATAGCCATGACGGTGTAGACATTGATTGCACCACCGATGAAGACTCATTAGGCGGTCATTTCCTCAAACTACTGCACGGTAAAACCCCGTCAGAGATGCACCGTAAGGTGATGGATGTGTCACTTATTTTGTATGCAGAGCATGAGTTTAACGCTTCAACCTTTACTGCACGAGTATGTGCCTCGACACTATCTGATATGTATTCTTGTGTTACCGGTGCGATTGGTACATTACGTGGTCCTTTGCACGGTGGTGCTAACGAAGCGGCGATGGACATGATCCAAAAATTCAGTTCGCCAGCTGATGCTAAAGTGCAAATGGCGTTGATGTTAGCCCGCAAAGAAAAAATCATGGGCTTTGGCCATGCCATTTATAGCGAGTCGGACCCTCGTAATGTGATCATTAAAACGTGGTCAGAAAAACTGGCTCATGAACAGGGTGATACGTCGCTATATGACATTTCTGTCGCCTGTGAAGAGTTTATGTGGGACACCAAAAAGCTATTTTGTAATGCGGATTTCTTCCATGCCTCGGCTTATTATTTTATGGGCATTCCAACCAAGTTATTTACCCCCATTTTTGTCTGTTCACGTTTAACGGGGTGGGCGGCACATGTGATGGAGCAGCGCTCGAACAACCGCATTATTCGTCCAAGTGCTGATTATGTTGGTAGCGAACCTCGTAAAGTGGTTCCTATCAGCCAACGCTAATTTGATGATCGCGTCATCATCATGATGACGCGACTTTTTCGATGATCATCTATTAATTATCACATATTGATCACCGATCGCCGAATTTACTGTGGATGTTGTTATGAATACTGATTATCGTAAACCTTTACCTGGCACAAAATTAGACTACTTTGATACCGAAGAAGCCGTTGATGCTATTGCGGCCGGTGCTTATGCCAAACTGCCTTATTGTTCACGGGTGTTTGCCGAAAACTTAGTCCGTCGTTGTTCTCCTGAGACGCTTACTGATTCGTTAAAGCAGCTTATTGAACGCAAAAGTGACCTCGACTTTCCGTGGTACCCGGCCCGTGTGGTGTGTCATGATATTTTAGGCCAAACCGCATTGGTTGACTTAGCCGGTCTGCGTGATGCCATTGCTGAAAAAGGTGGCGACCCTTCAAAAGTAAACCCAGTGGTACCGACCCAATTAATTGTCGATCACTCACTTGCGGTAGAGCATGCCGGTTTTGAAAAAGACGCGTTTGAGAAAAACCGTGCCATTGAAGATCGCCGTAATGAAGACCGCTTCCATTTTATCAACTGGACTAAAACCGCCTTTAAAAACGTCGATGTTATCCAACCCGGTAACGGCATTATGCATCAAATTAATTTAGAGCGTATGTCGCCTGTGGTACATGCACTCGATGGTGTGGCGTTTCCAGACACCTTAGTGGGCACCGACAGTCATACGCCTCACGTGGATGCATTAGGCGTTATTGCTATTGGCGTAGGTGGCTTAGAAGCTGAAAGCGTCATGCTAGGACGTGCATCTTACATGCGTCTGCCTGATATTATTGGGGTTGAGGTTACGGGTAAGCCGCAACCTGGCATTACTGCCACCGATATAGTACTTGCGTTAACTGAATACTTACGAGCGCAAAAAGTAGTGTCATCGTATCTTGAGTTTTATGGTGAAGGTACCAGCCATTTAACCCTTGGCGATCGTGCCACCATTACCAATATGACCCCAGAATACGGCGCCACCGCGGCAATGTTTTATATCGATAGACAAACCATCGATTACTTAACCCTAACGGGTCGTGACGACGCCCAAGTTAAATTAGTCGAAACCTATGCTAAACAAGCGGGTTTATGGGCAGACACCTTAACGGGTGTTGAATATGAGCGGGTACTGCATTTTGACCTATCGTCAGTCGGTCGCAATATTGCTGGGCCATCAAATCCGCATTCTCGGGTGCCAACCTCAGAATTAGCGGCGCGTGGCATTAGTGGCATGGTTGAAAACGAACCGGGTAAAATGCCCGACGGTGCAGTCATTATTGCCGCCATTACCAGTTGTACTAACACCAGTAACCCACGCAACATGATAGCAGCTGGTTTATTGGCTCGTAATGCCAATGCACGTGGCCTATTACGTAAACCTTGGGTGAAATCGTCACTGGCACCTGGCTCAAAAGCGGTGCAATTGTATTTAGAAGAAGCCGGTTTATTACCTGAGCTTGAACACTTAGGTTTCGGCATTGTCGGCTTTGCTTGTACCACCTGTAACGGCATGAGCGGCGCGCTTGATCCGGTTATTCAACAAGAAGTGATTGATCGCGACTTATACGCCACAGCAGTATTGTCGGGCAACCGTAATTTTGACGGCCGTATTCATCCCTATGCCAAGCAAGCCTTTTTGGCATCACCGCCATTAGTGATAGCCTATGCCATTGCTGGTACGATTCGCTTTGATATTGAAAAAGATATCTTAGGCATCGATAACCAAGGTCACTCGGTCACCTTAAAAGATATTTGGCCAACCGATGAAGAAATCGATTCGGTTGTCAAAGCCAGCGTCAAGCCAGAACAGTTCCGTAAAGTGTATGAGCCAATGTTCGACATTAAAGTGGAATATGGCAGTCACATTAATCCGCAATATGATTGGCGTCCACAAAGTACCTATATTCGCCGTCCACCTTATTGGGATGGAGCATTGGCGGGTGAGCGTACCATGAAAGGTATGCGTCCATTAGCCGTTCTGGGCGACAACATCACTACCGATCATTTATCGCCATCAAACGCGATTATGCTCGACAGCGCTGCAGGGGCTTACTTACACAAAATGGGCTTACCAGAAGCTGATTTTAACTCTTATGCTACCCACAGAGGCGATCACTTAACCGCCCAACGAGCCACCTTTGCTAATCCTAAATTGTTTAACGAGATGGTGCAGGAAAACGGCAAGGTTAAACAAGGTTCCCTGGCGCGCCTTGAGCCAGAAGGCCAAGTGACACGCATGTGGGAAGCGATTGAAACCTATATGGAGCGAAAGCAGCCACTGATTATTATTGCTGGCGCTGATTATGGCCAGGGTTCGTCACGTGACTGGGCGGCCAAAGGTGTGCGTCTTGCTGGAGTTGAAGTGATTGTTGCTGAAGGGTTTGAGCGTATTCACCGCACTAACTTAGTCGGTATGGGTGTGTTACCGCTTGAGTTCACTGCAGGTCATAATCGTCATACTTATCATATTGATGGTACTGAAACCTATGATGTTTTGGGTGATCGCAAGCCGGGTGCCATGTTAAAGGTGATCATGACGCGTAAAAACGCTGAGCAAGTGACCATTCCTGTTAAGTGTCGTGTTGACACTGCCGAAGAGTTGTCAATTTATGAAGCTGGCGGTGTATTACAGCGCTTTGCCCAAGATTTTCTAGCGTCTGAAGGCTCGAAGTAATCATGTCGTTACCGCAAACCCTTATCTCGATTAATGATCAACAGGCATAAGGGTTTGCTTATTTTTAAGCTTAACAGGAATATCTGATGACTCATTTACCACAAATGAAAATTCCCGCGACGTATATGCGCGGCGGCACCAGTAAAGGGGTATTTTTTAGTTTAACCGACTTGCCTGCTGCAGCCCAAGTGGCTGGGGCTGAACGTGATGCGTTATTACTGCGAGTCATTGGCAGTCCCGACCCTTACGGTAAGCACACTGATGGCATGGGCGGCGCGACCTCAAGTACCAGTAAAACGGTGATTTTATCTAAAAGCACTCAAGCAGATCACGATGTTGATTACTTATTTGGCCAAGTCTCGATTGATAAGCCGTTTGTCGATTGGAGTGGTAACTGTGGCAATTTGACCGCCGCGGTGGGTTCATTTGCCATCAGTAATGGGTTAGTTGACGCTCGTCGGGTGCCGCAAAATGGCACCGCAGTAGTGCGTATTTGGCAAGCCAATATTCACAAAACCATTATCGCTCATGTACCGATAACCCACGGTGAAGTACAAGAAACCGGTGATTTTGAACTCGATGGCGTGACGTTTCCTGCTGCTGAAGTGCAAGTCGAATTTCTTGATCCTGCCGACGGTGATGGTGCAATGTTTCCGACGGGTAATGTGGTTGATGAACTTGACGTACCTGGCGTGGGGACTTTTCTAGTCACCATGATCAATGCCGGTATTCCGACGATTTTCATCAATGCTGCAGATATTAACTACCTTGGCACTGAGCTACAAGACGCCATAAACAATGACGATAAAGCCTTAACCATGTTTGAAACCATTCGTGCTTATGGCGCGGTTAAAATGGGCTTAATAAGTGATATCGACGAAGCTGTCGCTCGTCAACATACGCCGAAAGTCGCCTTTGTTGCGCCTGCCGCTGACTATGTGTCATCAAGTGGCAAAAGTGTGACAACCACAGATATCGACCTGGTCGTTAGGGCATTATCTATGGGGAAATTACACCATGCCATGATGGGTACCGCTGCGGTGGCTATTGGCACTGCGGCTGCCATTCCGGGGACGCTAGTTAATTTGGCTGCCGGTGGGGGAGACAGAACGTCCGTACGTTTTGGTCATCCATCTGGAACTCTGCGCGTTGGTGCACAGGCTGAATTAGTGCAAGGTCAATGGCAAGTCAAAAAAGCCATCATGAGTCGCAGTGCGCGGGTACTGATGGAAGGTAAGGTGAGAGTGCCACAATAGTCACGGCTCTGTTTATTACCCAAAACCTCGGCATGTCCGAGGTTTTTTATTTTATCGATAAATAAACAGCTTAACTTGACACAAAAAAGAATATTATTTTATTAGAAACAATATTTTATGTGAAAAACGTTATCTTGTTATAAAATTGTAATCTAAGTTAAAAAATGCTTGATCCCTTAGGCAAATTAGTATGTCATATGCTGAGTTTATTTGTCCCAATATTGATGCGTATTAAGTCATCTTTATGTCATTAAAAAAGTCTCTAATTAAGGAGCTACCTCGTTGTTGTGATCCATTAAATACACTAAGTTCCTTTTAATCTTGTTAACTTAAAAGTTAATAAGCGAGACGATTATTAATCATTCATGTATTAACATGAAACAGATTGCTGACAGAGTCAATGAATGGCGCCGAGGGCAATACAAAAGGAAACAATTATGGTTGAACACATTACCGGCATGCTGGCATTAATCGGTGTGCTGTCGCTTTTGTGTCAATGGGTTGGTTGGAAATTACGTCTACCAGCAATTTTACCACTTCTATTATGTGGTCTACTGTTAGGGCCAGGGTTAGGTGTATTAGATCCAGATGAAATTTTCGGCGATTTATTGTTTCCTATTATTTCTTTAGGTGTTGCGGTCATCCTGTTTGAAGGGGCACTAACACTTAATTTTAAAGAAATTAAAGAGCATGGCCGCATGGTGACACACCTCGTCACGATCGGCGCTTTTATTACTTGGGCGTGTATTGCGCCCGCCGCCCATTACCTTCTCGGTTTTGATTGGGCTATCGCCATGTTATTCGGCGCATTAGTAGTGGTAACGGGTCCAACCGTGATTGTACCAATGTTGCGCACCGTAAAACCCAAATCAAATTTGGCCAGTATTTTACGTTGGGAAGGTATTGTTATTGATCCCATTGGTGCGTTATTAGCGGTACTTGTTTTTGAGTATATTGCCGCCGCCGCCGATCCAACCACTCATGTATTGAATGCGTTAGGGCTAACCTTACTGCTTGGATTTGGCTTAGGCGCTGCGGCCGGTTTTTTGACCGGTATCGCAATCCGTAAAAACGTGTTTCCACATTATTTGCGTAATACTGCCGTGCTCACCATCATGCTGGGTATTTTTGTCGGTTCTAACATCTTACAAGAAGAGTCTGGTCTGTTAACCGTAACCGTTATGGGGATTTGGTTAGCCAATATGCGTGGCGTAGACATCGCTGATATCCTCGAGTTTAAAGAGACCCTAACGGTACTGTTAATATCAGCGCTATTTATTCTATTGGCGGCTCGTCTTGATTCGGGGGCGATGCTTGATCTTGGTTTTGGTGGTCTTGGCGTACTATTAGTGGCGATGTTTATTGCGCGTCCATTAAGCATTTGGATTTCTGGCTTAGGCACCAACTTATCGTCAAAAGATAAGTGGTTTTTAAGTTGGGTTGCACCTCGCGGTATTGTGGCGGCAGCCATTTCATCTTTATTTGCAATTAAGTTAGAGTCGGTTGGGTTAGAAGGCGCGAGTTCGATTGTGCCGTTAGTATTCTTAATCATTATTGGTACGGTAGTGATCCAAAGTTTAACCGCCGGTCGTTGGGCGGCATTTTTAGGGGTAAAAGAAGGCTCAAACCAAGGGGTATTGATATTTGGAGCATCAAAATTCTCCCGTGAACTGGCTTTAATTTTAATTTCCAAAAATATTAAGGTCATTTTAGCCGATAACAACTGGGACAACATTCGTCAAGCGCGCATGGTCAATATTCCGGTATATTTTGGTAATCCTGCCTCAGAGCATGCCACTAATTACATGGACTTAAGTGGCATTGGCCGAGTGTTAGTGATATCGCCTTACCGTCAGTTAAATCCGTTGGTAATATTTCACTTCCAAGATTTAATGGGCACAGAAAAAGTTTATGGTTTAAATAATGCTGACAGTGCGAGTGCTCGTCATCAGTTGTCTGAATCCTATCTAAAACGCTTATGTTTGTTTGGTGAGAATATCTCTTATGCCAAGATTGCCACTTTAATGGCAAAAGGCGCGGTACTGAAAATAACTAACATTACCGAAAACTTTACCTTTGCACATTTCAAAAAACGCTATGGAGAAACGGCTATGCCTCTGGTTTATTTAACGAAAGAAGGTAAAGTTAAAGTGTTCTCTGGCGTTGAAGCGATTGTTCTCCCTGTGGGTATCGAGTTAATTAGCTTATTGCCGCAAGAAGCACAAGATCAAGCGGTTATTCAGCGAGCTGTAGATGATGAAGCGGAGCGGAAAACCAAAGCATTAGTTGAAGCAGATGCAAAAGTGGCAGCTGAAGCGAGAGTCGTTCGTGAAGCACAAGAAGCGCAGCTTCGTGCAATTGAAAAGTCACGCCGTAAAGAAGAAGAGCTTGCTCTGTTTGAAGTGGATGAAAAAGCCCGTTGATTAGCTGAAAAAGCGACACTAGTGCAGCAGGAAACCAGTGAGTTATCCAATAAGTTAACTGAACAAGAGGTTGTCAAAAAGACCGCTAAGGATCAACTCGCCGCAACACCCGTTGACGATGCGACTCGCGATACTGTCTGTGAACTTAAAACCGGCGAAGAACCTAAAGTGGTGTAATTCACTGTGAGGTGATTATTAGTGACATTTCGTCTTAATTAGCTTGATAATAATGTAAAAGGCTTAGCAGTTGCTAAGCCTTTTTGTTGCTCATGCAAGGGTCATGTAACTGTCATACGATGGGATTGAGCTGAATTAATCTGCCAGTGTCGCTAATACCACTTCATGATGATCTTTGGTTTTGAACTTGTTGAGTACATGGCTAACGTTACCATCAGTCCCCACGACAAAACTTAAACGGTGAATACCATCGTAAATTTTACCCATAAATTTTTTCTCGCCCCACACACCAAAACCGTCAGCAACGGCATGGTCTTCATCACTTAACAAAGCAAAATTGAGTTGTTGTTTGTCTGAAAACTTGGCCAGTTTAGCCACAGGATCAGGGCTAATGCCCAATACTGTTACGTTTAAGCCATCAAGTTGTGCTTTGATATCGCGCAGGCATTGTGCTTGCACTGTGCATCCGGGAGTCGATGCCTTAGGGTAGAAGTACACCAACACAGGACCTTTCGTTAATACTTCCTTTAACGATATGGTTTCACCTGCTTGGTTATTAAGACTAAATTGTGGTGCGTTATCACCGACCTGTAATGTATTCATCAGTTGTCCTTAATATTTAAGATGCGATTTCTGCTCAAAAAGCCCTGAGAAGTTCACGTTAATCGCATCAATATGGATTGTATTACCGTGGTTAAACATTTTTAACTATTATGGCGCCGCAATACCTTGCATACGTTTAATGGTGCACTCTAATGACAAAGATTCAGCCAGTTCATGAATACCTTGTTCAAGCTTCAATAGATTGACTTTATCGGGGATATTGATAGCGAGTAGAATCGACTGAGTTTTAAGATTGTTATTATCTTCAGCGTGGGAGCGGACTGCACCTAAATCGAGGCCTCTTTCAGCCAAGAAATGGGTAATGCTCTTCATGGTTCCGCGTAGATCTTCACCATTAAAAATAACTTCAATACGAGAGACAAAGTTTTTGGGCGTATGTTTGGATGTTCGCTTCATTACCGTCATGAGTTCAAGTTCAACACTCAACACGGGTAATAAGCTTTCGATTTTTGTCATCGCTGACCAAGATCCTGATATCATCATAATTAAGGTAAATTCATTACCAAATAATGCCATACGACTGTCGACTATATCGCAATCACAATCACTTGCTAAACGCGCTAAACGACTCACTAATCCAGGACGGTCTGCGCCCATTGCCGTAACGACCAGATAATTGGTCATGGATTTTCCTCACTTTTTGATATCTTAGAGCGAAAACTTATGCCAAAGCATGTAAGTTTTGGTGCGGGTGTTAATACTATCATTTTTCACTAAAACACCTCAATATACTAACCTATATCACTCACATAAATGTGATTATTTTTTAGCGCTATGGCTTCAAAGATGCTAGGTTACTGTGCAATAAATAGTATAAATAACTTATTTCAGATTCTGGTTACCGTAGAGCTTGTCATTAGTGGTTGGCATCAGTAACATAGCGAATCCTGAAACCGTGGGGAAGATAGATGATAAACGGAAGCATCGTAGCCTTAATCACACCAATGAATAGTGATGGCACAGTAGATTATGCAAGTCTTGAACGACTTGTTGAGTTTCATATTGAACAAGGTACTGATGCCATTGTCGCGGTCGGTACTACAGGCGAATCAGCAACTTTGCCTATGACAGAGCATGTGGCTGTTGTTACCCAAACGGTTAAGTTTGCATCAGGTCGTCTGCCTGTTATTGGTGGTAATGGCGCCAATGCCACTGCAGAAGCAATAGAATTAACCAAAGCAATGCAAAAATCAGGTGTTGTCGCCATGCTTGGCGTGACCCCTTATTACAATAAGCCTTCGCCAAAGGGGCTCATTGCCCATTATAAGGCGGTTGCTGCAAGTACTGACATTTCGCAAATTCTTTATAATGTACCAGGTCGTACCGCTGTTGATATGAAACCCGAAACCGTGGCGGAATTATCAAAGGTGAGTAATATTATTGGTGTAAAAGAGGCTACTGGCGATTTAAGCCGGGTCTCACGTTTGCGCGAATTGTGTGGTGATGAGTTTTTACTTTACAGCGGTGATGATGCCACAGCACGCGAGTTTTTATTGCTGGGTGGTAATGGCGTTATTTCCGTAGCGAATAATATTGTTCCACATGCGTTTAAAGCCATGTGTGATGCCGCATTATCTAAAAATGCTCAATTAGCTGCCACCATTGATCAACCATTGATGGGCATATATCGCTCTTTATTTTGTGAAGCCAACCCAATCCCAGTAAAATGGGCTGTTCATAGAATGGGTTTGATAGCTGATGGTCATATTCGTTTACCTTTAACTGAACTTTCTGAGCAGTTTCATGGTCTGTTAATAGAAACAATGAAACAAGCTCATATCGAGGTAAAATAAATTCATGTTAAAGAAAGTCACTCCGTTACTCCTTGTTGCAGCTATTACAGCTTGCAGTACACCATTAGATCGCCGTCAGGCAAATGGTGATGATGATTTCGTCAATGCTGAAACTACGCCATTATTGACGATCCCACAGGGCTTGAATACGCCTACTTACAGCAAAGAATATGATATTCCCGCTGTGGGCAATAAAGTAAACAAGCAACTTGTGGGTAAAAATCTTGATATTCGTGCACCATTGCAAGTATTACCAATGGCTGAAGGCACACACATCGAAGAAAGCAATGATAATATTCGAGTGGTGATTGAATCGATTGAAAGTACCACTGATTTAAATCAAGAAATATTTGATGTGATTAATGGTTATCTAGCCAAAAACAATATTGCTGTGCGTAGTGAAGATATGGCTGCAGGCTTTATTGAAACTGATTGGATTGAAAATGATGAAGTCATTGAATCTAATTGGTGGAGCAGTGACAAAGTGTATCAACTTCGTCAACGCTATCGTTATCAAGTAGAGGTGAAATCTCACGGTCGTTCAGGCTCTGTCGCAATTGATTTAATTGAACATCAAGAATTTTACGATGATAAAGATCAAAAGATTTTATTAAATGGTGAAGACAAGCGTCGTTATACCACTGATATGCTAAATAATGCCATTGCTTATATGAGTATTAAACGTGATCAAGCTATCCGTGCTGCACGGATTGAGCAAAGTCTTGGTATTAAAGTTGATTTAGTGACGAATGCCAGCGAATCTGCTTATTGGTTAGCTGATGCAAGTTACAAATCGGTTTGGGATCGCTTACGGTTAGTGTTACCGGAAATGGGTTTTGATGTTGTTGATATGGATAACAGCAAAGGCTTGTTTTACATTAATTTAGAAGAAAGCGGCGGTTTCTGGAGCTCTTTATGGAGTGAAGAAAAGTTGTCATTGAAAAAAGGCAATTATCGTCTACTGCTTAAAGAAACCGAAGATGTTAATCAAACTAAAATATTGCTGCGTGATGTAGAAGACAAACCATTACCTGATGAGTCTATTACAGAAGTGTACAACATTATCTCAGACTTAATGCAAGAAGACCGTAAAATTCGTTAAGCGTTACGGTTAACGACTTTATCCTAAAAGAGACGCTTCGAGCGTCTCTTTTGCTTTGCCGGCTATACAGTTTTAATATTCATTTTATTCAATGGGTCGTTAGTCTGCACATATTAATGTCTCCAGTTCAATCCATATAGACACGATAACGCGAGCTCCTTTTTTAAATAATCCCCCAGAAAAGCTTAACTCTCGCAGAATGAACCGAGACTTAAAGTGATGCTATAAACGATTTGTCACAGCATGTGTCGACAATCAGACCTCTATACCCGTGATCATTGAAAATGCTTGATTTTGTCCCAAATGGGATCATCATAGCCCTATGAAACAAATTACACTCT